>JBKPCC010000022.1:0-15487 GCA_046727215.1 Acidobacteriota bacterium | reverse complement strand
GCGGTAGCGTCGGGTCTTGCTATGCCGCAACACAACCTGCCCGCCTAACACGTCAGTTGAGTGATCCGTAATACCACCCGACGCTACCGCGTTTCGGTACTGACTGCATCCGGCGCTGATTGAGTGTTGCGGACACTAAGTAATAGCACCCCCATCAACAATCACAACCTCACCGTTCATGAAGCTGTTTCGATCGCTAACCATAAATGCAGCGAATTCGGCAAGTTCCTCGGGACGACCGAGCCTGCCGGCAGAGGTCCAGAAGTGGTGCATCTGTAGCAACCGCTCTGGTAACGCCTGCGCCAGATCCGTATCAAATATCCCGGCCGCAATAGCATTAACCTTTACGCCGAAGGTTCCTGCTTCGCGCGAAAGACATTTCGTAAACCCAATCATCGCTGCTTTGGAAGTTGCGTAGTGCACCGACGTCGGAAGGGCACGCATCGCACCGATGGAAGTGATGTTCAGGATACTTCCGCTCCTCTGCCGGATCATTTGTTTGTAGATCGGTTTTGTTACGGCGAACAGGCTGTCTACATTTGTATGAATGACCTCATCCCACGCGCGGTCGGTGGTAGTGGCGAAATTATCACCGCGGTTGATTGCGGCATTATTAACGAGAATGTCAATACCACCCCATTTCTCAACAACCTCGCGGGTTAAACGCTTCATGCCAACGCGGTCGGTGACAGAAACTCTGAATGACAGCGAACGCCTGCCATGATCGCTGATCCTTTGGCTCGTTTGTTCCGCCAGATCCTCGCGCTTGTTGTAATTGAATGCAACGTCCGCACCCTCGCGGGCAAATATGTCGCATAATGCCGCACCGATGCCACGCGTTCCACCACTCACGAACGCGCGTTTTCCTTCAAGAAGGCTCACCAGATTAGTCTTCTCCTAAAAGCCCGCTTTGAGGAAGTAAGCGAGCAAGTTGGTCGTGCTAGATTTGCCGGGAAATTAAATCCTGAAAAGCGTGAAAGGTCAACGAACAGGTCACCCCACAAATTCTGTAGGGGACGTCCCTCCGTGGGGTTTTTGTGTTGGAGGAGCACTCGTCAAAGAACTGGCGCGCCGCAGTGGCGCCCTTCAGAATTTAGTCACGCTGATTAGGCCACCTCGGTGAGTTGTGGCTCGTCGCTGACCTGACCGGGGGCGGGAATCAGCGCGGCAATCTCCTCCACGATGTATCGGGTTGCATTGGGGATCGCAAGCCCAACTGTGGCAGCGCGCATAGCTGAGTAATGCGCAGTGTCTTCTACCATGCGTCGAATGACCGGAACAACGTCGGTCGCGCGCCGTAATAGCACGCCGGCGCCTCGCCTCACAATCAGATTCGCTGCACCCGCCTCCTGCGGCATCGGGCCAGTAATGACGTCTGCGATGATTGGCAGTCTGCAGGCAAACGCTTCGAAGGTCGTAAGCCCACCAAGCTTTGAGATCATCACGTTCGCTGCGCCCATTAATTGCTCGATTTGATCGGAATAGCCGATTACCTTAATTGGAAACGGCGCTTCAGACGCCAGGGACTCCGCAGTTGCCCGCAGTTCCTCGTTTCTCCCGGCGAGAAAAATCGCCTGCACATCTAATTCGCCTCTCACTAATTCGCGAAAGATATGCGGAATATTCCCGCCGCCTTCCCATCCAGCGTTTACGAAGACGGTGAATTTCTCAGGATCAAGTCCGAGAGCACGTCGCGCGACCTGCGCCGCTTCTTCACCCGGGTACTCAAACTTGGGATGCACCGGCATTCCCGAGATCTTGATACGCTGCGGATCGATGCCGTAGTCCAATAACTGTTGACGCGCTTCTTCGCCGGCGACCAAATACAGTCTCACGTCATCGCAAGCCCACCCTTTCCAGAAACCGTAGAAAGGATCAGTGACAACGGAGACCAGAGGTATTCGATCTGCGAGTTTTAGCTCCTTGAGCACCCGCGCAAAGATGTGTTGAGTCAACGGGTGAACGCTAACGACAATGTGCGGGCACCACCGCTCGAACAACTCTGCAACATAACCGACACATCGCTTATGAAAGAACTCTAGAGTTTCAGGTCGGAAGCGGTTGACGCACCAGTACATGTACTTCATCCAATGCTGCTTATTACGCAGTATCCAATTGTAGAGAGCGACGAGCCGTGCGGACAGGTGGTGGGATTCTTCTACGGCACGGACGACGCGCACTGCATAGGATTCGCCTTCAAGGAAGCGCTGAACACCGGCAACGATGGCTGCCGCTGCCGAACGGTGGCCGCCGCCAGTATCGGACGAGATGATCAGAATTTTCGGCTTTCGCTGCGGTGGCACCATAAAAGTCAGTTACGCGCGAACAGCTACAGCGTTGACGTCAGCCTCAGCCCGGTCGATTTCACGTCGCGCTTTTTTCATTTCTCTTTCTAGTTTCTTTATCTGGATCAAATGCCCCGGGTTGAACGGCAACGACGGGTAGTAACTATTTGATTCATGTGTACAGAAGCAGCCGTCGGCCGCTTTCTTCCGTCGCTCGCGCATGGCGGGAGATAGCCAAAGCTTTTGGAAATTCCAGTCAAATTCTCGCAGGTTGCCAATAGGTGCAAGGTTCTCGCACGATGAAACTGTTCCTTCATCGTAGATCACTCCACCGGCGGTTCCCGCATAGCATTTCATTTGCGCCTGTTGCGTTTCCTGCGTCTTCGCAATCAGTCCATGCATGTATATGTCGATGGCTGCCTTGAAGAACCCGGCACTCCCACCGTAGTTGTTCTTGATGACCGCGTGACGCGAATCCTCATCAATCACCTGCGCCAGTTTGGCATAGCGCGTGTGATCGATCTCAAGCTCTTTCGGATCTGCAGACGGTGGACGAATGTAATTAAAGTTCACTTTGTCCGGTTTGAGATCGTGTTTCAAAAAGTCATACCACTCAAAGATCGTGTCCTGATTCGAATTCATGAAGCAGGTGCAGGTTTGCACATCCAGACGCGGATACTCTTTCTTAATGGCTTGTAACTGGCGGGCCGTATCAATCGCGATGTCCCATGATCCAGGCTTCTGGCGGATCTTCTCGTGTTGATTTCGAAGTCCATCTATTCCCAGAGCCACGGTGACGTTAAGATTCGGACACTCCTGAAGAATCCGGGTGACATCCGGAAAGATTCGTTTCTGGATCTGCCCGTTGGACATTATGTAGATCGATTCCAACTGATTATTTGTGTAAAAAGCGCGAGCAATCTCCGGCAGGTCTTTTCGCGTGAAGGGTTCACCACCCGCCAGGATCAATACACCGAGATTGCCACCCAGGGTTTGCGATATCTTCTCGATTTCGTGCGTCTTCATCTGTAGTTTCTTGCGCGGGCGATCATCGAGTTCATCCGTAAAGAAACAGTGCGTGCAGCGCATGTCACAGACAGATGTGACCAAAATATTTAGCAAAACAGGCGAGAAAGGTTGTCCAAGTGCTAGTTTCGCGTACCTTTTTAAAAGTTCTTTCGTTGTGTAATCCATTGCTACCTCAATAGATCGGCTCTCGGGGCCGAAAAACTACTGATAAGCTATTTGCCTTTCCATGTCAACGAGGGTTTCAGCTGCACTTTTAACCAGAAAGCCAAAATCCTACCCACGGCTGTGCGAAAGCGGAATATTCCTTTCTGGGGTTTTCGGCTTTTGTGAAAGGCTTTTCCAATGCTGGTTTAGTCTCTTCGCAAGGGAATTTGTTGACATCTGACAAACATTTGCATAAAAGCAGCTTTTATTTCCCTCACGAGAAGTTCTATGGAGCTTCCATTAACGCCATTAGAATTCGCACGCCGCACTCGTAAACTGTATCCAGAACGGGAAGCTGTAGTGGACGGCGATTTACGGCTGACTTACGCGGACTTCTTCGAACGCTGTGATTGCTGGTCCATGGCTTTGCGTTCACTTGGAGTAAAACAAGGTGATCGCGTTGCTTACATCGCTCCAAATACTCATGCGATGCTCGAGTCTTTTTACGCCATTCCCCAGATTGGCGCCGTCCTCGTGCCCCTTAATTACAGGCTGATCGCCGATGACTTCGCATATTTAATCAACCACAGCGGAGCTCACGTTGTGTGCGCGCACTCCGATTACCTGGATGCGGTTGACAGCATTCGACCACAACTAGCAAACGTGACATCGTTCGTGGCGCTCGAAGGTACAAGGGCTGGCTGGCTCGATTATGAGGCGTTGCTCAGCGACGCGCGTGCTGGTGCGCTTGAACAGCCGAAAATTGAGGAAACCGATCTTCTGACCATTAACTACACAAGCGGCACAACCTCAAGACCTAAAGGCGTGATGATCACACATCGCAACGCATACATGAATGTGGTAGGAACGCTTATTCACCATCCAATGACCGTGGCGGATCGATATCTCTGGACTTTGCCTATGTTTCACGCGAACGGGTGGACGTTCGTATGGACCGTTACGGCCGTTGGTGGCACACACATCTGCTTGAGAAAGGTCGACCCTGTAGCGGTCTTCGACAGGATTGAACGGGAATCGATCACCATGCTCTGCGCGGCGCCCACGGTGCTCATTAGCATCGCAAATGGACCAGAGGAACTAAGACGTGTAGCCCGACGTGGCGTGCGGATCGTAACCGCTGGTGCACCGCCCGCAGCTACAACCATCGAGCGGATAGAGGGCGAGTTGGGATGGGTAATTACTCAGGCGTACGGTCTAACTGAGACTTCACCGTTTATCACTATTTGCGAATCCAGACCTGAATACGAGGGCCTTTCCTGCGCAGAGAAGTCCTTGGTCAAAGCGTGTCAGGGGGTTGAACTGTTGACCTCGGGTGAACTTCGCGTCGTTGACGAAGAAGGAAACGAGGTTCCGCACGATGGTCAGTCACTTGGCGAAATCGTTGTGCGCGGTAACGTTGTGATGAAAGGCTATTACAAAGATCCTGAGGCGACGTCACGCGTTATGAAGGACGGCTGGTTCCATACGGGCGATGCGGCTGTAGTTCATCCAAGCGGATATGCCGAGATTCGTGACCGCCTGAAAGACGTGATCATTAGTGGAGGCGAGAATATTTCTTCGGTCGAGGTCGAAGGCGTCCTATTGCGCCACCCGGCTGTTCAGGAGGTAGCAATCGTGGGTCTCCCACACGAGCGTTGGGGTGAAGCGCCTCACGCGTTCGTTGTGCTAAAGGCACGTGCTAGCGTCAGCGAAGATGAGTTGCGTGAATTCGCGCGTAACAAACTCGCGCATTTTAAGGTCCCCCACAGTGTTACATTTGTGCCTGAATTACCAAAAACCGCGACGGGAAAAGTGCAGAAATACGTACTCCGGAAGGGACCGGCGATAGCGAAGCAGTAAAACAAATTAGAATTTTAGAATTTAGAATTTCTAAATTCTAAATCATGAGCCCCTCGTTTGAATGCCAAGCGCTCGCATCCGTCGATAGAGGTGACTGCGATCCACGCCCATCAAATCCGCTGCCTTGGAAACGTTACCATCAGCCTCTTCTAGTTTCCTTTGAATAAATTCACGGTGATACGCGTCGGTAGCCTCCTTGAACGACGGAAACCGGAAGGATGCGACCGGCGCTTCTTCTTTTCCGCGCGGTGGAAGGTCACTTGCTGCTACTTTCACACCCGGATGCATGATGACTACCCGCTCGACCGTGTTCTTCAGCTCACGAACATTTCCCGGCCAGGAGTAATTTTGTAAGTCTTCGACCGCATCAGGTTGAAACTGCTTCGGAGCCTTGCCATAGGCTTTCGAAAAGATTCGGTTGAAGTGGTCCACCAGCAAGGGTACATCTTCCAGCCGTTCTCGTAAGGGTGGCAGTTCAAACGGAATCACGTTGAGACGATAGAACAGGTCCGCGCGAAAATTGCCGCGTTCAATCTCTTCATCCAAACGTTTGTTCGTTGCAGCTATAACGCGTACGTCGACGCTGACTGCGGTTCCACTGCCTACAGGCTCAAACCGTTGTTCTTCGAGTACCCGCAGCACCTTCGCCTGTACTTTCGCGCTCATGTCTCCTACTTCGTCAAGGAAAATAGTGGCACCGTCAGCCAACTCAAATTTGCCTTTCTTTGCGGCTGTCGCTCCCGTGAAAGCACCTTTTACATGTCCGAACAATTCAGACTCGATTAACTCTTCCGGAATTGCCGCCGAGTTAACTTCTATGAACGGCGCAGCGGCGCGTTGCGATTGAGCATGAATAGCTCGGGCAACTAATTCTTTTCCCGTTCCTGATTCGCCATAGATCAAAACGCGCCCATCCGTTGGGGCTACCACTGAAATCTGTTTGCGCAAGGCTCGCATGGCGACTGATTCGCCAACCATCGCATATTCGCGTTGAAGCTCTGCCGTTAGCTCAGCATTCAACAACTCCAGACGCCTCTGTCTGAGAGCGTTGCGAACAGTCAATACTGTCTTTTCGATTGAGAGGGGTTTTTCGATGAAGTCGAATGCACCGAGCTTCGTTGCGCGCACGGCCGTCTCGACGTTTCCGTGTCCCGAGATAATGACAACTGCCGCTTCTGAACCCGATGCATGCAATTGTCTTAGCGTTTCAAGGCCGTCAATTCCAGGTAGCCAGACGTCAAGAAGAATGCATCCGTAAGCTCGTTTCTCAACTGCTTTCAGACACTCTTCGCCGGTCGCAACGGCGTCAGCGACGAATCCGTCGTCTTCCATTACCGCACGGAGCGTTTCGCGAATACCGCGTTCGTCATCGACGATTAGGATGGAATCCATGTAGGTTAGGCAGGCATTTCAATAACGAACTTTGCGCCACGAGGATCATTCGTTTCCGCGCGGATGCGACTACAGTGTTCCAGGATTATGCGCTGAACAATCGCCAATCCAAGCCCGGTGCCGCTGTCTCGTCTGGAAAAATAGGGTTGAAACAATCGGGTGAAATCCGCCGGTCGAATTCCCTGCCCCGTGTCGGAAACGTCCGTCACGATCATGCTTCGCTCCTCGTCGTGTGTCGTTCGAATCGTGATTTTCCGCTCGCCATCAGCTTCGGCCAACGCATTCAGCGCGTTGTCGATTAAATTGACGAACACTCGACGCATCTGCTCCGCATCAAGCATGGCGGCCGGCAGGTCATCACTTAATTCGAGATCGATGTTGACGCCGTCGAGCCGGTCTTCGTAAAGGCCCACTGCTTGACGAATCACCGCGTTCAGATCGGCCGGTGCCAATCGCACCGGGGGCAATCGCGCGAACCGTGAAAACTCATCTACCATTGCCTTCAACCCGGCTACTTCGCGGTTGATCGTGTCGGTACATTCAGCGATAACGGTTGCGACGTGTCGCTCGTCACTACCATCCGAGCCGTTTCCGTTTGTGCGGCCGTTTTCCGCGTTTGAAACCGAACGTTGATAGTTGCGTGCGATCCTCTCGGCCGAGAGTTGTATAGGCGTCAGTGGATTCTTGATCTCGTGAGCCATTCGCCGAGCTACCTCGCTCCAGGCGGCGGCGCGTTGCGCAGCGAGCAATTCAGAGAGATCCTCGATCACGAGCACAACACCTTTACCTTTTCCTGGAGAACTGTGCAAAGCTATCGCGTTAAGAGCGACTGGCGTTGGTCGGGTCGCATGATTGCTTAGTAATTGTGTCTGTTCGGCGGCCTGACCTGTCCTTCGCGCTCTTTTGAGTAAACGTTCAAGAGTGATGCGATCCTCTGCAACAACGAGCTCCTCAAGCTGCAAAAGTCCATTCGCTCGTGTTTTCAAGCCAAGCATTCGAGCTGCGGACGCATTGATTGTCGTAACTCGGTCGGCTTCGTCGAGAGAGATAACGCCGGTTGACAGGGATTCCAGAACCGTTTCGATGTAGTTGCGACGATCCTCCAATGCAAGATTCTTCTCGCGTAATTCAGCAGCTCCCAACTCGATGCGACGCCTATTCTCATGCAACTGCGCGGTCATCTGATTGAACGAGTGTGCCAATAGAGCGAGTTCATCCTCTGCGAAAGTGATGACACGATGGGAGAGATTACCTCGCGCAATTTCGTTTGACGCTTCAGCCAGAGCTTTTATTGGTGTGGCAATACCGCGAGCAAGATAGATTGCCACCCAGCTCGAGACGAACAACAGCATCAGGGTCATCAATCCAAGCGTCGACAATCCGAGGAGCCGGACGCGTCGTTGTCGTTTCACGAGCTTCTGATATTCGCTCTGTGACCCGGTGATTGCGTCATTCAGGTCGGAATCCGGTCGTTTCGGAGGTGAGATAACCAACGTTTGATCACTCGTGAGAGGAACAGCAATGATGTCGAAACCGCGGCCATCAGCAAGAGTTTCGCCAATCTCCAGGTTGGCGTGTCGTGCCTGTGAAAACAGATTCTCTAGTTCTTGCGCGTCTGTTGGCGAAAGATCGGCTCTTGATCTCATAAGTACAACGCCGGCCGAACCAACTACCTCGACGCCTGTAAATTGACCGTTTTCTACTACCTGGTCCAACGCGGCTTGCTGATCCTCCGGCGATTGCTTACTTAGCATTACTGCAAAGAGAGAAGCTGTTTCGCGCAGGCTGCGATTCTGTGCACTCAGCGTCTCGCGCTGCAATTCACGTGCTTGACGCACCACGTCTTCAGGTAAGCGATTGAACCATTTCTCAAGTGAACGATTGAGGAAGAGGTACGAGAACACCGCCATCGCGATAATGGGCAAGAAACTTATTGCGATGAAATAAACGAGCAGTCGCGTTTTTATTTTTGACCCTAGCTGGCGCTCGCGTCTTTCGCGTCGCAGCTTCAACAAGTTGCGAATGAAAATGAACGAGAAGACAACAAAGGCAACAAAGTTGAGAGTTGAAAGGGCATAGAGGAGAAGCGTATCCGAAGCGCTATCCGACGAAACGACGGTCCAGAGCCAGAGCTGCTGCGAAATAATGATAGCCAGCAGCAACAAGACTGTAAGGCCCAGTGTCCACAGCAGCACGCGACGCCGGCGGGAGCCACGCTGATCGCTTTTGTTAACTTCTGCTGAAGATTGGTTTTCCATTAGAAGTCGTCGAGATCTTAACACAACGGCGGGACCACCTGCTTGTACCGTGGGTGTCGATTTGCCCGCCAATCGGATAGAATTCCGCAGCTTTCCTGACAACAAATGGGACCCCGAGACATCTTTCTCAACGAATGGGGCCGGCTGCGTAGCGGTTGGCGAATAGCCGTCTTCATTTGCCTATACCTGGCAATACTTTTTGTCGTCAACAATGTTCTGCGCGTTCTCTATGCAGTTGCGCTGAATGTTGGTGGGTACCAACCAGGACAATACCTTTCCAACCTCATTTTTCGATTAACCATTCTGCTGCCGGCGTTGCTTGCGGGATATATTTGCACGCGAGCACTTGAGGGGCTGCCGTGGCGAGCACTAGGCCTGTGGTTTCATCAACACTGGTTCGCTGACTTTGCGATCGGGTCGGCAATTGGTTCGCTCTCCTTGTTGCTTGCCGCTGGGGTTGCGCGCGTGGCTGGAGGCTTGAGTTTTTCGATACAAGCAAAGGACGTTTTGCGCTTGGCATTAACGATGTTGATTTCGTCGGCGGTGCTATTCATTGTTGCGGCACTCGCAGAGGAAGCTCTGTTCCGCGGCTATCCGTTACAGACGCTTACACGCGCAAAACTCGCCTGGCTCGCTGTGCTCTTGACATCAGTTCCTTTCGCTGCGGTTCACTTATGGAACCCGAATGTTGTGAGAGGATTTACGTTTGCTAATACCGCACTCGCGGGGATCTGGTTGGCGTTGGCTTATCTTCGCACTCGCAGTTTGTGGTTTCCGTTGGGAATACACTGGGCGTGGAACTGGACGCTTGATTCAGTTCTGGGTTTACCCGTGAGCGGAATAACGATCTCGTCACACCCGCTCTTTCGAGGAGTAGATCTTGGACCAGCATGGCTCACCGGCGGAAGTTATGGAATTGAGGGTGGAGCTGCCTGTACGATCGCGCTTGTTGCCTCCACTCTTTTCGTGTGGCGCACAAAGCTTGTTTCCGCTACACCAGAAATGCTCAAGTTGACATCCAGCGAGAATCCCGCACCTTCACGGCTTCTTTCAGTTGTACCTAGACAGAACGAGGTGTAATGAATGGGGTCTGTTTGGTAGTAGGACTTATGGGACAAATAGGACCTATCTGACCTATTGTCCAGCAAAGACCCCCAAAATCAGATAATCATCACAGAGAATCTCCAGATTCTGTCAAAAACCTTTTGAAAAGCTTTTACAGTCGCGCGGGCGGAACTGCTTTTGCGTTCAATTTGGTCAACGGACGCAGGAGCAAATGGGCATGAAAAGCGACGTGGTAGTCCCCCATGAAGATGAATCTAGTCCCCATGGCGAAGAAACTATACTCCAACCACCCCCGCCGCCTGACTTTCTCGATCTCACTAAGCCGCCGAAGCGCGTGGTGAGGCTCTCGCCTTTTCGACACTTTACCTGGATACGTCAGGCCTTCGGAACAAACGGGCAGTATGCGCAAGAGGTGCGCATCGCGGTTCTGACGATTGTTTTTGCGGTTGCAGGCGGCGCCACAGGTGGCATTGTGGCGGCGGTTACTCAACACTACAACCAACAGCCGCCGCCGTTCACTTCAGCAACCGCTGATCCCGAGAATGCGGGTGCATCGGAGCAAACTGTGCAGGCGAACACTTCACCTGTTGCAACTACTTTATCGGATGTAAATATGAATAGAGAGAAGGCTAGACGGTCAACCGAAAATCGTGCACGACGGAGGGTCGCCCAGCGGCCTGACCCTCACGCGCGATTTATCGAAATCTATAACGATCTGGATCTTGATCTAGACGCAGCACCGCCGAAGAAGAAGCATCGCAAAAAGGATGACGTGGATTATTAAATTTAGCGCTTTTCGATCGGAACGTAAGGCAGATTGTATTCGCCAAGGTACTCGGCGCGCGGGCGGATTAATTTGTTGTCGGCGTACTGTTCAAGGATGTGTGCAGTCCATCCACTGATCCTGCTGACAGCGAAAATCGGCGTGTACAGTTCCAGTGGAATTCCCATCATGTAATACGTAGAAGCTGAGAAGAAATCCACGTTCGGATAAAGTCCTTTTTCCTTCATCATCACAGCTTCAACCTGACGAGACATGTCGTACCACTTAGTATCGCCGGTTCGTTCGCCCATTTCCTGCGAAAATTTCCTCAGGTGTGTCGCGCGCGGATCCTCTGTCCGATACACGGCGTGACCGAAGCCCATGATCTTCCGCTTCTCGCTGAGTGCTTTCTTGATAAACGGCTCAACGTTTTTGATGTCGCCAATCTCCAACAGCATCTTCATCACGTTGGTGTTGGCGCCGCCGTGCAGTGGACCTGAGAGCGCTGCGATTGCTGCTGTCACCGCGCCGTACATATCGGCCAATGTGCCGGCAACTACGCGTGCTGTGAACGTAGATGCATTCAGTTCATGATCCGCATGCAGGACTAGCGCAATATCAAATACTTTCGCATCGTGTTCTGAGGGCGCTTCGCCCTTCAGCATGTACAGGAAGTTCGAAGCAATGTTGAGTCTCGGATCCGGTTTAACCGGTTCTAATCTACGACGCAGACGTTCACTCGCCGCAACAATTGTTGGAAACTGCGCAGTCAACTTTATTGCTGTCCTTAAACTGGCTTCGCGTGAGATATCTCGAGCGGTAGGATCGTACAACTCCAGAGCAGATACGGCGGTTCGTAGGACATCGATCAAATCTGATTCCCGCGGGAGTGCCTTCATCAGATCGATGATTTCTGAGGGCACGTCATAAGAGCGACTCAAGGACTGTTTCAGCTCAGCCAGCTCAGTTTTTCGCGGAAGGCGTTTGTGCCAGAGCAGGAAAACGACTTCCTCAAACGTCGAGTGCCGGGCAAGATCGTGAATGTTGTAGCCCTGGTAAACCAGTTCGCCCTTCTCACCGTTTACATCAGAAACGGTCGAGCTGCCGGCAACCACACCTCTCAGTCCGGCTGAGGGAGCTGCAGTCTTAGTTTCGTTCGCCATAACTTCCTTTTAAAACTGAAGATAACAAAGGCCTGAACCAGTGACAAGTTACCATAGCGTCCTAATTCTCTTAGTGTCTTTGCTCCTTTGCGTCTTTGCGTGAATGTTGGCTACTCAATGAAATCTCACGCAAAGCAAAGACGCAAAGGAGCAAAGACGCTAAGAAAAGCAGGACGCTTCATGACAGTTAGTGTGTTCCTCGAACTAGTCTAATTCAGGGCAACTCAGTGTCCGGCCGAAAGGATCACTGGTTCGCCTCGCTTCACACCAAGGATTTTCGCGGCTGAAGCGTTGTTTGCGGCAATCTCCAGGAAGCCGGCACTGCCCCATACGCCAAACAACTTGTC
Organism: Acidobacteriota bacterium; assembly: GCA_046727215.1. Lineage (GTDB taxonomy): Bacteria > Acidobacteriota > Blastocatellia > Pyrinomonadales > Pyrinomonadaceae > PSRF01. The sequence goes on along the minus strand of JBKPCC010000022.1, from coordinate 3,181 downwards.
TCGACCTGGTTCCGCAAAGAACCTGCGAAAGGATCTGATGGTTTTTCCTCTAATTTTAAGATGTGCCGGTTCGGTGAAATCGTTGCGGCCGATGTTAGTAATGCAGTTCCCGAAACGATCGATGTGAATAAGTCGACCTTTCACTCTCCCATTCTTCATCCGTTCAGCATGAAGAGACTTAAGTCTCACCGGATCGTGAATCGGATCGCCAAGCTCGCTCGGACGAATGCCCATCGAAATGGCAGCTGCGACAGGGGAAAAAATATCACGGCCGTGAAAAGTCGCACTCACCGGCTGCCGAAAATATTCTTCGTTGGTCACATGGAACGCGCGGAAATCAGGTTCTTGATCGTAGATGTAACTGAAAACTCCGTTATCTGGGCCAACAAAGGAATAGTCGCCCGCCTCAAGAATAATCGGCCGCCGCCCTGAGCCAACGCCAGGATCGACAACTGCCACATGCACGGAACCCGCGGGAAAGGAGTTGTAGCCGGCGAGGAGTGTGAAGGCCGCAGCTTCTATGTCCTGTGGAGGAACGCTGTGCGTAATGTCGACCACAGTTGCGTCAGGTTGGATCGAGAGGATGACCCCCTTCATCGCTCCGACGAAGTAATCTGCGGTCCCGAAATCTGTGAGTAGGGTTACTACAGGATTGCTGACGTCGTGAACATCTGAAGGAAAAGATCGAGGGTGAAGAGGTTGGCCACGTGGTCCAACTGGCGTTCTCCCCTTCACCCTCAATTTCCCTTCACTATAACTGTGCGTCAGTAGCGGTTCGAATTCTCAATTGTTGTCCTTGAGAAAGCCGGATCTCCTTGCCGCGTTGCATTAAGACACCGCCTGTGCCGACTCCGCCGCCGATCACGGCGCCAATAGCAGCGCCTTTGCCGCCACCCGCAATCGCGCCGATGATTGCGCCAATACCTGTAGCGGCACCGATCTTGGTGACATCATCTTTTGTCGAGTCTCTGCCTTTGACCCCACCTTCAGGATCGACGTTGCCTACCCCGTCGCTGCCGTTCATTTGCACAACCTCAACAAGCTCGGCGCGGAAATTTGCAGTTCGATTGTCGACTAAGCGGATTCTTTCGAAACTTAGTTGCAGCTCAGCTTTTCCCTTCGTTTTGCCGGGACGTTTCACGTTAGTGACGCGACCCTCGATGATAGCGCCAGCGTATTGGCCCGGCTGGACCACTCGAGCCTGGAACGGATCGCCTCGTTGACTTACATCAGTCGAGATGTTTCCTAACAACTCGACCGTTAAGATCATGTCTCTCGGAATGAGCACTACATTGTTCGAGGTAGTAGAGACGGGAGCGTTGTTTGGTGGCTGCGCGCCTGCATCAGTTGTCGGTTCGGAAGGAGTCGCCCCTGAAGTAGTTGGTCCAGACGGATTCTGAACCTGGTCAGCATTTCCACGTCGACTGAATCCAGTCGGGATTGATGAATTGAAAGGCTGACGGTCATAACCGGCAGCATAGCCACTTTCAAATCCTTGCTGATACCCATCTCTGTAATCTTCAATGGGTCCCCAAACAGAGTTATACGACCGGTCGGCTCGTTGATATTCCTGCTTGTGTTGAAGATCGCGACTTGCTCCATCTGTAACGTCTTTAAAACCCGCGTTGTAACCGTCGGAGTAACCAGTACGGTAGCCCCGTTCGAGTGCGGTCGACTGTGCCTGTACGTTTTTAACCGGAACTGCAGCCGCTGCTGGCAGTGTCGACGCGAACGTCAGGATCGAACCAAGTACGACCACTAAGGGGAATCTCAAATCTGTCATTTTGTCATCCTTCTGAGAGAGCACGCGCCGTTAAACAGCGGTGTCGAGTGTCAACCAACCTCGTCGAGTAAATGCTAACACGGTCTCTGGAATTTGGTCTTAGGTTTTTGGTCTTCGGCCAAAGACCCAACTTGACGCTCCCAAACCGCGAACCTAGACTCGTGTTAATCAATAGTTGGAAAGAACTGACGGTCAGATGCGCGTCGGTTCGACCGAGTTGGCACGTACCCCGTTTATGTCTGCGAAACGAACAGTTTATCTAGACCATAGCGCGACGACGCCCGTCGACCCCCGGGTTGTCGCCGCCATGACGCCGTACTTGACCGAAAAGTTCGGGAACCCATCGAGCGTACACATGCTTGGCCAGGAGGCGCGTGCAGGGGTCGACAGAGCGCGAAGAGAAGTGGCGGCATTAATCGGTGCAAAACCCAACGAGGTCGTGTTTCTTTCCGGAGGTACTGAAGCAAATAACCTTGCTATCCGCGGCATATGCGAAGCATCCGAAGCTCACGGAAAGCACATCATCACATCGCAAATTGAACATTCGTCCGTACGCGGAATATGTGAAGCACTTGAGAAACGCGGTTGGGAGGTGACGCGATTACCAGCCTATGACAATGGCATAGTTCGATTCGACGATGTGCAGCAGAGTCTGCGCTCTGACACTGTTCTGGTAACGATCATGCTCGCGAACAATGAGATTGGAACAATTCAGCCAATCGCGGATATTGGAAGGCTGATACAGGAACAGCGAGCTGGCGGTCGAAAACACTTATGGTTGCACACCGACGCTGTGCAGGCAGCCGGTCGCATATCAATTGACGTTGACGAATTAGGATGCGACTTACTCTCGCTCTCAGCGCATAAGCTTTATGCGCCGAAAGGTGCTGGAGCTCTTTACGTTCGGCGTGGTGTCCGCCTCGTGAATCAAAACGTCGGGGGACACCAGGAACGTGACCGGCGTGCGGGGACCGAGGCTGTTCCCACCATCGTTGCGTTCGGCGCGGCTGCGAAGATCGCGCGTGAGGAATTAGAACAGCACAGCGCGCATTTGAAAAAGTTGCGAGACGCTTTCGAAGATGGAGTGAAACGAGTGATCGACGATGTAGTCTTTAACGGCGATGCTTCGCACCGTCTGCCACATCTTTCAAACATTTCGTTTCGTTACATCGAAGGTGAGGGACTGCTGATAGGTTTGGACTTGCAGGGAGTCGCAGTTTCCACCGGCTCAGCATGCTCTTCTGGCACGCTTGAACCTTCTCCAGTAATCCTCGCGCTTGGCCGTGATGATGAGCTGGCTCGCGGCTCGATACGCTTCAGCTTCGGCAAAGACAATACAAAAGAAGACGTAGAGTATGTTCTCGAGGTACTACCAAAGGTCGTTGGGAAACTGAGAGA
>JBKPCC010000021.1:0-14474 GCA_046727215.1 Acidobacteriota bacterium | reverse complement strand
GGAAGCAGTTCTCGACCTATTACTCACAAACGCTGCAGAATCTGATGCAGTTTGAAGTCGCGGATATTCGCGCCAGTGAAAGAATGTCGGAAGTCTATCCGGAAACGAGAGTGTTGACAGGGATAGATATCCTCGAGCGGGACGCATTTAAACAGCTAGGAACAATGAAGCTCGGTCTGGTGACAAATCACACGGGCCGAGATCGTTTAGGTGTCGCTACAATTGACGTACTAAACAAAGCGCCTGGCGTGAAGTTAGTCGCGCTGTTCTCACCCGAACACGGAATTCGAGGGCTCGCGGACGAAAAAGTTTCGGACACGAAGGACGAGCATACAGGTCTGCCGATTTATTCCTTATACGGCGATACGCGGCGTCCAAAAGCGGAGCATTTAAAGGATTTGGATGGGCTGGTTTTTGATATCCAGGATGTTGGAGCACGCTTCTATACCTATATTTCAACATTGGGTTATGTGATGGAGGAGGCGGCCAAAGCGCATCTGCCGGTGTTTGTTCTTGACCGGCCGAATCCAATTGGCGGACTCGATGTTGAGGGTCCGGTGGCTGATCCTGATCGCTTGTCCTTTACGGCTTATCACACAGTGCCGGTGCGTCATGGGATGACGATTGGAGAATTGGCCCAACTCTACAATGTAGATCGAAAGATCGGATGTGACCTGCGAGTGATCAAAATGGATGGTTGGCGCCGATCGATGTGGTTCGACGCAACCAACCTAACCTGGACCAATCCTTCGCCAAACATGCGCAGCCTGACAGAGGCTACGCTTTACCCGGGAATTGGATTATTGGAAACGACAAACGTTTCGGTGGGACGAGGTACGAACACTCCATTCGAAGTTATCGGCGCTCCATGGATGGACGGTCAGAAACTCGCTGATTATCTGAATCGTCGTCGAATTCCCGGCCTTCGTGTTGTGCCGCTTAAGTTCAGGCCAAACGCTTCGGTGTTCAAAGATCAGGAGTGCGGAGGCATTAACGTGATCATTACAGATAGAACGCGTTTTAGTTCGCTTCGCACTGGAATAGAGATCGCGGTCGCGCTTCGGCGGTTGTTTCCGAATGATTGGAAGGTCGACGATTACGGACGGCTGCTCGTGAATGCGGCAACGTTAACGAGAGTGAAAAGCGGCGATGCTCCAGAAGAGATCATTCGATCCTGGAATGATCAGTTACAGCAGTTTAAAAAACTCCGCGCGACGGTACTGCTGTACGATTGAGTCCGTTGGTTTTCACTCAACCGTTCCAGGCACCGTTGAATTGGTTGCTGACATCACAGACTGAAGTCTGTGCCACTTGGGCGCGTTCGGTGGACGGTTGAGTAAATTGAAAAGTGGGAAATATTTACTCACTACTGATATTGAATGCTGCCGGATCGATCTTATCGTTGAAAGTGAACTGTGTAAGATTAAGTTCCCAATCGCCAAGAAACGTGCCACCTCGCCCGTCCGCCGACATTCTAATCTTGTATGTGTGAGGTAATGTCAGGCCATTTTCGGTTTTGAAAGACGAGAATTCCTCAATCATCTTGTATCTAATTTCCCGTTCCTCAACATTAGCGTAGCCTCGCGTGTCCATTGGCGCTGGAATCACTACCTCATATTCTGAGCGAAGGTGGCGGAAGTTCTCTGAGTCAAAGTAGAGTTTGATTTTTACGTCAGAACCGCCGTGGGGCAAATACTTCACCTCATGCATTGTGTAGTTGTTGATTTCCGTTGTCCCGTTGTATTCGACTGTTGCATTTCTCGTGGCCAGATTCAGGAGCGGCCACGCGGACGACAATACTCCTCCCATTAGACCTTGCTTAAACACAACGTCATGCGCTGTCAGAAAACTGCCGAGGGTTGATCGAACACCGGGTGTGATGAAAGCAGCAACAAAACTGTTTCCGTTAAATCCCAGTTGCTCGCGTGGATAGACCGGACTTTGAAAGCTCATGCCGATTAAGGTTTTCAAACCATCCGAGGCCAGCACGGCTCTACCCGCTGCCTGGCCGGTTGGCGCGGTGCGAAAAATGACCAGTGATGTTCCGGCGATGATTCGAGTCCTAACGCTATCGCGCTTACCGGCCGGACCGATCGATTCCAGGTGTCGCGCGATGAGTTCTTCGGGTTTGAGTTTGTCTATGGAACGCACAGCCCGGTTAGCCAGACGGGGAGGCGCGAAGGCAGCAACTGAGGAAAGTATCAAGAATCCAGAGGTGAGCCAGCGGAAGAAAAGCTTTCCGTAATTCGTGTTCGCGCGTGTTTCGTGTGACGTCATGGATCCGTTGTTCCTTCTACGAATTACGACATCCACGAAATCACACGAACAAACACGAAAAACTAGTGACGCTTTCAAGAGTCTAGCCTCCGACCCAATCGTAAAAACACAAACGGCAAGGCATTCGTTTCAATGCCTTGCCGCCTTGTGTTCCGTATAACCTAGAACTGGAGCTTCAGCGCGAACTGAATTACACGAGCTGATTCACCAGTCTGAACGATCGTTTGTGTTGAGGGTGGTGCGACGGTCGCGCAGCACGTCTGGGCAAAAACGCTTGACCTGATGCTGGGCGAACCGACTGAAGCATCACGCGGATTGTCAAAGTTCGGATGGTTCAGTGCATTGAACATCTCAGTTCTGAATTGCAGTTTGATCCGCTCAGTAATGGGAAAGGTCTTGATGAATCCCATGTCAAGGTTCCAGTAGCCCGGCGCTGTAAAGATATTTCTACCAGCCCCGTTCTGACCTGGCGCGGGAAGACAGAACGCCTGTGAGGGATCAACACCGCATGTAAGAGGATTGACCGGCTTGAATAAAACCGGTCCCGCGAAGCTCTGGTTCGGCAATTCCTGTAGTTGCGGTTGCGTAAAGGTCTGCACCCCTGCTCGCGATTCGTGATTACCATTCGCAGTGAATGCACCACTGCGAACAGCGAAAGGCTCGCCTGACATGTAGGTGTAGATAGTGTTGATGGTCCAGCCGCCAACCAATTGATTAACGACCCCATGTGCCGACCTCAGAAAACGGTGCCCTCTGCCGACTGGTAATTCCCACACCGATGCGGCCTGTAGTACATGCGTCCGATCGAAATCGGAACGAGCGCGCTCTTCGCGGAAGTTGCGGATGTCGGTCGGCGTGCGTGAGTTAGTGGTTGAAAGCCCACCCCCGGACGAAGCACCCACTGGGTCGACCGACTGATTATCAATTGACTTGCCAAACGTGTAGGCCATGCTCAATCCGAGACCGCTGGTGAACCTTCTCCGGAGTGTGAATTGAGCCGCGTGATAATTTGAGTCGCCGCTGTTGTCAAGGTAGGTGATCACAGCAAATTGCTGATTAGGTCGTAGCTTCAGGCCCAAAGTATTGTCTTCGATACGTCGGGCGAAACTCCCGGCGCCGTTAATGTCTAGTTCACTGGTCGTCGTTGACGAGTTGAGGAAGCTAGCGGCTGTGGTGGCACTCAGACCTCCCTGAGTTTGCAGTTGATTCAGGAGCGGCGGTGTAACGCCGGTCACCCCAGCTGGGCAACCCGTACCAGAGGGTGTGCAGCCCTTTGCGCGATTCTGCTGCATAATCAGGAACGAAGGAACGATGGAGTCCGAATTGATCTGGTTGGCGTCGTACGCCATGAAGAGATGCTCACCGCGCCGGCCGATGTAAGCAGCCTGCATCACCAGACCCCACGGCAGTTCGCGCTCGAAACTCAGGTTCCACTCGTGAACGGTAGGAAGCTGCATTTTCGGCGCGAATACTGTAATTGGCGGTGAGTTGCTCCTCAGTTGTTGTGGAGGCGTCAACAATGTCGACGGTTTGACTGATGGCGGCGACAGTTGAGTTGGGAACCCGCCCGCGACCGTCTTATTAATATCAGGCGAATTGACGCATCCCGCAGTAATTGAAGAGAAGGAAGAAGTCGTGGTTGAGTATGAGGTCGTGCAGCTTTGGACCAATCCGGGAATTCTCCCTGCTGCCGCCGTCACTTGGAATGATGAAATTGTATCGAAGGCGATGCCATAACCAAGACGGATCACGCTCTTGTTGTTGTCGCCAAAAAATCGATGCAGAAAACCCGATTTAAAATCGGGACTGTAGGCCAGTCCGATGCGTGGTCCGATGGCAGCGTTGAAGCTGCCCTCATACCAGTGTTTGGCCGGGACGAAGCTCACTGCGCCCGGTTGATTCACGACCGGAGTTGCCGGCAATGGCGTTCCAGTAATCGGGGTGGCCGCGACAAACACATTCGTGCTGGGCGATGTATTCGCCGGCGGATTGATCTCCCAGCGCGCGCCGTAGTTCAAAGTTAGATTTGGTCGAACCTTCCATTCATCCTGGAAGTAAAAGTTGTATTGATCGAGATTATGCTTTTCTGCATAAAGAGTAACGTTGTTGCCTGTCTTGAAGGGCAGAAAAGCATCATCCTTTAGATTCGAAAGGAAGACCTGCGTCATCGAAGCAGGCAGCCCATAGAGGTTGTTTATTAGAAGACCGAGGCTTGTAGCGTCCGTAGAGTTAATGCCCGGAGCGGTTGCGAAGCCTGAGTTGCCAGTCGTGCCGAGAAACGCAGGCCGCGTTGTAGGCGAGAAAGTGACTGAAGGGGTTACGTTGATACCGCCCGGCTGCCCACGCTGATCAACGTGACGGTAGTAGCGTACGTTGACTCCACCGCGGAAAACGTGCGCGCCATGAAGGATACTCAAGTTATCCAGGAATTGAGGAGTTGTTACCCATCGCGCGGTTCGCGGTGTGTTGATGTAAGACGTAGTTACTTCAACACGCGATGATCCGGTTACGTTATTGTTAAAGAAAAACGGTGGCACGTCTGGCCATGCAGGGTTAGCCTCGCCCTGAGTAAAGAGAAAAGCGAACCGCGCGTAACCAGCAGTGAACTCGTTAACAATACGCGGGGAGATTACTCTGCGGTAACTCAACGCCAAATTAGACGTACGGCGGAATACCTCGCCTTGAGGTGGGAAACCTGGAAAGATTGCCGGTCTCCCGTTTAGTGGGTCGCCTTTTAGCGTGTTGTAGTCGGACCACAGGTAGCGTCCAAACATGCTGTTGTTTTCATTGAAAGTGTGATCGATGCGCGCAGCGATTGCCGGACCCCTAACTGCCGTTGGTGGATTCCATAAGAAAGCAGCAGTATTAAGTCCGTCAATGCCGGTCGTCGCCGTCGAAAAGTTATTAGGTAAGGGATATGGGTTAATGATCGACGCCACAGTAGCGTCCAGCGGCCTGTTCAAAGTGTTGTTTCCCGCGGATCTAATGTCATAGGTGCGAACGCAACGAAGCGACGTGGGTGTCGCACAAAACGGAACAACTAATGTGCCCGTCGAGGGATTTACAAGTAAGGTCGAATTCCGCGTAATCGTCGTACCGTTAATTACCAGCGGGTTAGCGGGATCCGGCACGAAATAGCGGAAGATCCCGTTGCGCGCTTCTTGTGTGTATACGATGGGTATGCCAAACGTTTGATCTATCGGCTGAGTGAAATCTACGCGGTTGTATTGATAACTACCAAAGAAGAAGGTCTTGTTCTTTTTGATCGGTCCCCCCACCTCGCCGCCAAACTGACCCATTCTGATCAGTGGCTTTGCCGTATTTTGCGCGTTCGCAAAGAACTCATTTGAGTTCAAAGCGTCATTGCGAAAGAAGAAAAAGCCCGTGCCGTGGTAGTCGCTTGTTCCGCTTCGTGTGGCTATCGAAATTGATGCTCCGCTATTGCGACCTTCTTCCGCGGTGGCATTATTCGTTGTCACCTTGAATTCCTGAACATTATCAGGATTGATACGGTAGAGGTTGCTGACCGGATTTGGCACTGAGGACTCGTTCGCCTCAATACCATCAATCGTCACGTTGTAAGCACGATCGCGTGAACCGTTGACGTGCACTCCAGATCCGGCGCCGCCGGCCGATCTCTGTACCACACCAGGTTCGAGCAACAGTAAACTTAGTGGATTGCGCCCATTAAGGGGTAACGCTTCTATTGCTTTTTGCTCCACCACGTTTCCGATAGTGGCATTGGCCGTTTGCAGTTGTTCAGTCCCCGCCTGTACAGTGACAGTTTCTGAGACTTGTCCAACTTCCATCACGATGTCGACACTGAGCGGAGTGTTCACTTCCAGTCTGTTTCCAGTCTTCTGAAACTTTTTGAACCCAGGGTGCTCCACGGTTATGGTGTAGTTACCTACGGGCAGCGAGTCAAAGGCGTAGACGCCAGCATCGGTGGTGTTCTGCGTCTGACTGATTCCGGTCGCCTCGTTAGTAACGCTAACAGTGGCGCCTGGCACAATGGCATCCTTCGAGTCGGTAACGCGACCTAGTATTCGAGATGTGCTGGACTGGCCCTGAACGACTACAACGGTTAAAGCAACAACAAGCAGCAGGGCTGAGAGCAGGCGTGTAAACTTCAACATGTATCCTCCTAGTGGTGGGGGAAACTAACGAACCTCACGGGTTCGAAAGATCGTGATATTCAACTGACGTTTAAGGTTGCGGACGGGCAAGACCCAGTAGTGAATTTCGATTTCCTGGTTCAGGCCGCCGCGCGGGGAAGCCAATCAACTTTTCGGATCTCAAGTTGCACTACTGCGTATTGAGTGGACGCAAGTATACCGCCACAGGCAAGGTCGTCAAGTTTTTTCTGCAGTAATTCTTGTAAGCAATAGTTTTGTCTATAGCGGAGTCATTCCGCGGTAGATGGGCACTTGTTCCTAGTGATCCAGAAATTGAAAGATTTGATCCAATCTTTCAGGGAAATCTGCGCCCGACTGAAAGTTTCGCGCGAATGGCAGAGTCGCTCTTTACGGTTTTTTGGCATCAACGGATTTTATCGAAATGATAAGAATCTTTAGCTACCATTATCGCGACCAGAAACTTATAATTGACCTCTCGATCAACCGTAATTGTTTCGCGCACTTACCTTTTTAAAACAAGCGCTTGGGTAGAAAACCTCTGGGTTACGTCTGCTTACTTATAAAGTGGGCTGTTACTTGTCACGCATCTCGATAATTCTAATCGTTGCGATAAGCGCGATTGCGCTCGCTGGTAGTCTGCGCGTGATCGGGAGCGAGTCGCAGACGCAAGCCGCCGCATATGATCTTGTAATCAAGAATGCCCGGATAGTGGACGGTAGTGGAAATCCATGGTACCGCGCTGACATTGGCATCAAGAACGGACGCATCGCGCGCATTGGCAGAATCGTTGTTGCAGATCGCGGCAAAGCGATCGATGCCGCAGATCAAATCGCCGCGCCCGGCTTTATCGATGTTCACACACACGTAGAATCGATCTACAGCCTTCCCTCGGCCGAGAATTTTATCCGCATGGGTGTCACTTCACTGGTGACTGGAAATTGCGGCACTTCGGTGACGGACGTTGCCGAATTTTTCAATCGGATGAAGCAGACGCCGCTCGCAATCAATTTGGCGACGCTGATAGCTCACGGCTCGGTGCGACGCAAGATTGTAGGATTAGATGATCGACCGCCTACTCCGGACGAACTGCAGAAGATGGAAGCGCTGGTCGATCAGGCAATGAAAGATGGTGCCGTTGGTTTATCCACCGGGCTGATCTACGTTCCCGGAACATACGCGAAGACAGATGAAATTGTGGATCTGGCGCGCGTCGCGGCTCGTTATGGTGGGTTATATGCGACGCACATGCGGAATGAAGGCGAGAAGGTTGCGGACGCAATAAAAGAAAGCATTCAGATCGGAGAACAGGCCGGTCTTCCGGTGGAGATTTCTCATTTCAAAATCTCGAACAAGAAACTATGGGGACAGAGTCCGATGACTATCGGCTTAGTACGTGCAGCGCGAGCGCGCGGACTAATGGTGACAGTCGATCAGTATGCGTACACCGCGAGTTCGACATCACTCGACTCGCGGCTACCCACGTGGCTGCGTGCCGGAGGCCTCGACGAAGCTAAGAAACGCCTGGCTGATCCGGCGACTCGTCAACGGGTCATTGATGAAATGAAGGAAGGCCTGAAACGCAGCGGCTTCAAAGACTACTCCTACGCGATGGTAGCGAGTTATGGGCCTGACAAATCATTCAATGGCAAGTCCATCGCTGAGATCACTAAGACAGTACGAGGCAAAAGCGATATCAAAAGCCAGATCGAACAGATCCTCGCGATGTACGAAGCCGGTGGCGCCGGCATGGTCTACCACGGAATGAGCGAGGACGACGTGCAACGCATCATGTCCGAACCTTTTACGATGATTGCCTCCGACAGTGGCGTACGGCAATTGGATGAGAGCGTTCCCCACCCACGCGGCTACGGCAATAACGTTCGCGTGCTCGGTCGATATGTTCGCGAGCTCCACCTGATTTCATTGGAAGACGCTATTCGCAAAATGACTTCGCTACCCGCGCAAACTTTTGGTTTTCGCGATCGAGGGCTGTTACGAGAAGGCTTCGCTGCCGATCTGGTCATCTTTGATGACAAGACAGTTGCCGATCGTGCAACGTTTGATAATCCACATCAATTTCCGAACGGTATTACTTACGTGATCGTCAATGGCGAACAAGTGTTTGCGAATGGGCAGATGACTGCATCGCGACCTGGGGTCGCGTTGCGAGGGCCGGGTTACGCAAACCCAGCAGTTGTCCGTAACTAACGAAGAAATGATAAAGGGGGCACAGTAGCGGTGAGGTTTGCTAAAAGCAGCTAAGGGAGGAATTTCTAATGACCAATTTGCAACTTTCTCGAGCAGTTTTAGTGGGCGTCGTTTCTCTCTTTATCACTCTTCTCTTTTCGTCGACGTTAGTTGCCCAAACCGTGACAGGAACACTGCAGGGCACTGTAACTGATAGCAATAAGGCTTACGTTCCAGGAGCGGAGATCACGCTGCGGAACATGGATACAGGACAGGAGAGGAAGCTTACCACTAATAGCGAAGGGTTTTATGTCAGTACGTTCTTACCGGTCGGTCGTTACAACGTTTCAGCTGCAACGAAAGGATTTAAGACCGCCATTAGAGAGGGCATTGAGGTCTCATTGAATCAGACCCGTGTGGTCGACTTTTCTCTGGAACCGTCCACGGTTTCGGAAGCTGTGATTGTCACCGCAGAGGCTGCTCCTATTAATACGACAAACGGCGAGATAAAAGGCTCGCTTAATCGGCAGGAGATCCTGGATCGCCCTGTTGCCAACCAGGGAAATTTTCTGGTGTTAGCTGAGACGTTCACCGGTTATCAAGAGAATCCCGTCAATGGCCAGAACAATCCCACAGCGTCATCTGGCTCTTCGATTAACTTCAATGGAACCGGGACCCGCGGCGCAACATTTCAGATCAACGGCGTCAATAATGATGACTCGTCAGAGAATCAAAATCGACAGGGAGTATCGCTCGCGACCGTCAAAGAGTTTCAGGTCATAACCAACAGCTTTAGCGCGGAATTCGGCCGTGGTTATGGTGCGGTCGTTCTCGTGCAAACTATTTCCGGCACGAATCGCGTCAGCGGCAGTGTATATTGGTTTAATCAGAACAGCGCCTTGAATGCTACGAGCAATGTATTTAGTCCAGGGTTAATTAAACCAGTTAATCGTAGAAACCAATTTGGATTCACGACTGGCTTTCCGGTATTGCGAAATCACTTGTTTGGATTCGTCAGCTTAGATCATGTGGAAGATACAGGCGGCGGTACTATCCCACGCGATGTGTTCCTGCCCAGTGAATTCAATCCAGCAAATTGGTTTCAAATAACTCCAGCTAACAACACGCCAGGAAATCGCGCTTTCATCCAGTCCGTGCTTAATCGCTTCACAGTAAACAATGTCTTACCAAATGACACGTCGAGATGTCCTCGTTGCTTCAGAGGTGTGCAGAATCGAGACTTTCCAGCGAGGGATTATTCCGGTCGGTTCGATTGGAATCCTGTGGAGGCGGATACAGTAACTGCCCGTTGGCAATACACGAGACAAAGATTCAAAGCCGATGACGTCATTCCTGGAGAACGTGCCGATCAAAACAACAAACAGCAAAACTTCGGTGTAACCTGGACACACCTTTTTTCTGCGAGAACTGTAGGAGAGTTTCGTTACGGCCTCGGGTTGCGGACGACACTTGTGAATATCGCCGCTGGTAACGACACACCTGTTATTCGGTTCTTCAATCCTCAGGCGGTGGCCGGCGGAACGATAATTGGGAACGCAGGCAACTTTCCGATACAGCGCTATCAAACGGATCATCAGTTCGTTTATAACCTCACAAAGCTGACGGGTGACCACTTCCTGAAGCTGGGAACGGACATCAGACGCCAGCGCCTTGACGATCTCGCCGACAGCTTCTCCAGGGGCTTCTACAATTTCAATTCCGCGTTCTGCAACGGTGTCAATTACGGCAGTGGTTTCACAGCATTTCTAAATGGTTGTGTTACGAACTTCCAAAAAGGCTTCGGACCGTTCTTTCTCGAGAACCGCATTCCCGAGTACAACTTTTATGGTGAGGATCAGTGGCGCATTAAACCAAATCTCACACTCAACATCGGTGCTCGCTACGAGTACGTGTCAGTGCCCACAGAGGCAAAGGGACGTATCGACTATCTCTATCACGACGACAAGAACAACATAGAGCCCCGGGTAGGGTTCGCGTGGAGTCCTGAATTCAAATCAGGCCTGCTTTCCAAACTATTCGGGAGTCAAGGTGACTCGGCTATCCGCGGTGGGTACGGCATTTATCATGGCCGAATCTTTCAGTCAGTTTTCTCTCAAGGTGGTGCGGGGTTGCGCTTTAATCCGCCGAATGCACTAACATACAACCAATCCGCCAGTACAACTGCCAACACATCGGCGATCTTCAATCCCAACAATCTTCAAGATCCGACGAACGGTTTTGTCTTTGTTCCGGGGCCACAACCTCAACGACACACGGAGACCCTCGTAGATCCAGGATTGGAGATGCCCTACACGCAGCAATGGAACTTAACAGTCGAGCGACAACTCCCACTACGTTCCCGCTTGAGCATTAGCTACACCGGGAATCGTGGTATAGGTTTATTGCGATTCGCACAGACGAACCTACCGAGCATTGATCCAAATGGGGTCCTGGTCGTAGATCATCCGAATAATGCGCCCGTGGTTCTTTACACGGCTGCACAACGTCCTCCCGGCGATCCGAGAGGAGTTGATGTGCGCGGTCAGGTCCTCCACCTTGCATCAAACGCCCTCTGTGCCGGCACGGGTTTAGCCGGCATTGCCGTAACGGCGGAATGTCCGTCAGCAGTTCCGCTAGGTAATCTTGAGTACAGTTTTCGCGTCCCGCGGACTAATGAACGCCGGCCGGACCCGCGTTTCGCGACGAACATAGCCGTAAGCAATGCGTCCTGGAGTTATTATCATGGCCTACAAGTTGAATGGACCAAGAAGTTGAGCCGCGGCCTAAACTTTCAGACGTCATACACTTTCAGCAAAGCCATCGACACCACGTCGGAAGCAACCGGGCTGGGAAATGCCGGAGATTCAAATCAAAACGGCAACTCAGCTGCGATTTCGCGGGGTCTCTCTCTATTCCACACGAAGCACAGGTTTACGACGTACGGCACCTACCTATTGCCCTGGTTTGAAAACAGACGTGATTTCCTCGGCCAGACACTTGGCGGCTGGCAGCTTGCTGCGGTTGTGCGGCTGGTGTCAGGCACACCCTTTTCTGTCATAAACAGTTCCGGTGGTGATTTGAACCTTGATAGTGTTTCTGAAACTCGTCCGGTAATCATTGACCCGGGGCTACTTGGTCGAGGAGTAGATCATCCTTTCGACTCATTTTTAGCATTGCCCCGTAGCAACTTCCGTGCGGCCACCGTTGCAGACTTTGGATGTTGCGTCCTGGGCCGTAACACATTTTTCCGCGACGGTCAGAAAACAGTCGACATTGGTATTTCTAAGTTCTTCGACATGCCCTTTGAGGGTCATCGCTTGATGCTGCGAGCCGACCTTTTTAATGCGTTTAATCATACGTGGTATGCCATTCCGGTAAACGACATCGCAGCTGCAAATTTTGGTCGCATCACGAGTAGCTCGAATCTTTACTCGCCACGCGTTGTACAGATCGCTCTACGATATACATTTTAGATTTGCGCTAATGGTGACCGTGGTCTAAGCGTGTTGGCAAAAATGATATTCCGATCTGGCTGGACAGTAGCATTCCTGGCCGTTTGGTTAGTCTTCGGACTTTCATCAGTTGCGGCTCAGACTGCGGGCACGCCTGCCACCCTTGCGGATGCAAACGAGGTGCGCGCCTTGTGGGTAGTTCGGACAACTCTCACGTCGCCGGAAAGAATTCGCCAGATGGTAGAGAGCACAAGGACGGCTGGCTTCAACACGCTGATAGTGCAGGTTCGTGGCCGTGGTGATGCTTACTATCGCTCCCGCCTGGAACCGAGAGCTGTGGAATTGAAGGATCAGCCGCTGACGTTCGATCCGCTGCAAGTAACGTTGAACGAAGCGAAAAAGAGCGGTCTTAAAGTCCACGTGTGGCTGAACACGAATCTGCTCGCGAACCTTGACTCGCTTCCAGCCGATCCGAAGCATATTTTCAACAAGCATCCCAATTGGTTGGCTGTGCCGCGAGCAGTTGCTGCCGAGCTGTACAACGTGTCACCGCGCGCACCTGAGTACCGCGCAAAAATTGTGGACTGGTCCAAGGCCAATCGCGCAGAGCTCGAGGGAGTTTACAGTGGGCCGGCGAATCCTAAGGTTCGCGAGCACATTTACAAAGTCTGGCTGGACCTTCTTAGTAAGTACGATGTTGACGGCATGCACTTCGATTATGTGAGATTTGCCAGTCCTGATTTTGACTACAGTAAGACCTCGTTAGAAGCATTTCGAAAGTGGCTGAAGCCACAGTTGTCAAAAACTGAATATCAAGAGCTAGGAAATCTACTGAAGAGTAATCCACTGGCGGCAGCTGAAAAGTACTCTGACAAGTTTTCTGAGTTTCAAAGGGAACAAGTCACCTCTCTGGTTGATAAAATCTATCATGCAGTGAAAAAGAAAAGACCGAATGTAATCGTCTCAGCGGCTGTGTTCGCCAATAGTGAAAATGCTTATACACGTCGATTTCAGGACTGGCGGCGTTGGCTATCCAAGGGAATCCTGGATGTTGCATGCCCGATGGCCTACTCGCCGGATACAAAAGTCTTTCAAAAGCAGATTGAGTTGGCAGTTACTACGGCACATGAAGCCGGACGACGCGTTTGGGCTGGTATAGGGGCATATCGAATTCCGGTTGAATCGACAGTGGAGAAGATAAACGTCGCGCGGCAACTTAAAGCCGACGGCATCATCTTGTTTTCATATGATTTCACCGCGCGACCAAGCGATTTGAACCCCGACGGCGCTTATCTTGAGCGAGTCAGACGGGCTGCGTTTGAGAATGGCGCCTCGCGGAATTGAATTGAGTCTTGCAATTGTCTGTGCAATTCATACTTCTCCGCGCACGCTTGTAAATCGATTCTTAACGGCCATCCATGGGGAATTATTTTCTTGTTAACACGCCGCCTGGGAATGTGTAAACTAGTCTTCTCCATCGGGAAGCCAAATAACTTCAGCATCAGCATCATTTCAAATACACGAGAGGAAATTTCATGAAGCAGCATTTGTATATTACGCTCCGGTTCCTATCAATGGCCGCAGCTTTGTTCTTAAGCCTAAGCGCGGTTGCATTCGCACAGGAAATCACCGGCTCCATCAGTGGCACAGTCAGAGACTCGGTTGGCGCCGCTGTGAAGGGCGCAACCGTAACGATCACCGATAGCGCCAAGAAGGTCGTCGTCCGCACTGTCAACACTGATGATGACGGCGCGTTCTCAGCGCCGCTTCTGCCGGTGGCCTTTTACGATATCACCGTCGAGGCGCCAAACTTTAAGAAGCATGTTGATGCTGATGTAAAGGTCGATGTGAACGAGCGACGGACGGTGGATGTAACGTTGGAGGCCGGGAGCATTTCGGAAGTTGTGACTGTCACTTCAGACATATTGCAGGTGAATACTCAGTCTCCAACAGCCAGCAACGTAATCAACGGCGATCAGGTGCGCCAACTTTCCTTGAACAACCGGAACTTCGTTCAGCTTATCACTTTGTCGCCGGGAGTTACGGCAAACATAGCCGACCAGATCTACGTCGGCTCAACCAATCCACAGGGACAGTCAAACGCATTACAAATCGCCGTTAACGGTGTGAGATCAAGCTCCAACACGTACTCTGTAGATGGCGCGGACACGACAGATAGAGGCGCGAATCTAACAGTGCAAACCTATCCGTCAGTAGATGCGATTGCCGAGTTCACGGTTCTGCGCAGCCTTTATCCAGCCGAGTCCGGTCGTAGCGCCGGTGGTCAGGTGAATGTTGTGACTAAGAGTGGCACAGCGGATTTTCATGGCGACCTTTATGAGTTCGTGCGCAATGAGAGACTGAACGCCAACACCTTTACATCAAACAGAACGGCCCCTCTCGGACTCGATTCGAATGGAAA
>JBKPCC010000020.1:0-6152 GCA_046727215.1 Acidobacteriota bacterium | reverse complement strand
CCGGGACAATTCGTCATCGCACCCGCGCGAGTCGAGCTGATGTACCGGCCGTCGCTGAACGCGAACACCTCAAGCCAGAAAATGACTTTTCTCGATCGACCATGAAATGAGGGCGCGCAATTAACTATGGGGCGGCCGTGGGGCGTCGCCTTACAGATTCAGCAATCAACAAGGATTGACATCAAACTCAGATAAGGAAGGCGACAATGTTCAAAGACTCCGGATCAGCGATTGTTAATGCCACGCGTGAACTATTCCTACACTGGCGAGGGCTGGCTATCGTTGCCGGTCTATATTTACTACTTTTGGCTGGGTTGTACCTCTTCATCACGACAAAAGAGGCGACGAGAACCCAGTTGGCGTTGACTTTAGTGCTTTCAATTGCCGCTCCAATGCTTTTTTTCACATTGCAAACGGCGACCGCAAAGTTCTGGACAACTAAGTCCGGCGGCAAGTTGATCGTCAACTCTCTTCTAAACTCATGGAAGCTTTTGCTGGTCACCATTCCGGTTGTCGGCATCTCGGTCCTCGTCATTTACGGTCTGAATAAACTTCAGGGACGCTTTGATGTATCAAATGCCGGTGCATTAGTGAATGTCTACGCATTACAGGCGCCTACTCAGGCTCCAAGACCACTGCACTGGGGAACTGTCGCAATCACCACTGCAAGGTATTTGTTGTTAGGGGTGGTGACGCCGTTGATGCTGATGCATCTTTGGATTTGTACGACGCGGGACGGGTTGCGCAAGTCAGTTCGCAGCGCAATTTCACAACTGAAACAGACATTTGCTACGAGTTCTGTCCTTATTTATATAGTCGGCTTCCTTGTGTTTGCCGCGGTTCCTTATTTCTTACTAAACCACAAAACGACCTCCACGCGGCCATGGTTGGAACTCGGGCTCTTCACAACGAAGTTGATTGCCGTATTTTGCCTGACGCTTTTTGGCTGGCTCATCACTGTTCGCGCACTGTCAACCGCAACGGCCACTGCTACTCCTGACGCCGCTAAAGGTGCGTGATGCGCGCCGTTTCGTTGCAACACTTGCCGCTGCCTCGCGTCGAGTCTAAACACGTTCGTCTGTTCGTGTTGGCTGCTTGCGTAGTCACTTCGGGCTTGTTCGTTCGTCAGCGAACTCTGAACACCAAGAGTGTACCCGCTCCTTCGCCTGTTCAATTCGAACGTGAATTGGATCAAAGACTCACCGAGGCTGCGACCTACGCGTTACAACAACGAGAAGGAACAATTCTGGTTGTTGATCCTCAAACAGGACGAATTAGAACGGTTATCAATCCGCAGATAGCGTTCGAACGAGCGTTTGCACCGGGATCGACGATCAAACCTTTCGCTGCTTTGGCAGCATTGCGTGCCGGGCTCATAAGTCGCGATTCTCGTGTGCTCTGTGGTGAGAAGTACGATCACGCAGGATTCAAAACTGTCTGCTCTCATCCTCTTCATCTTGGCCCATTCAACCCTGCGGAAGCGATCGCATATTCCTGCAACTATTATTTTGCGAGGGTAGGCGAGCGGTTAAGCGAAGACGATTTCAGAGCGACGGTTGCACAGTTTGGTTTCGGCGCGAAGACGAGAATTAACCATGATGCCGAATCAGTGGGCCTATTAGCGCATGGTGTATGGCATCCCGAGAACGTGCTCGGAGAAGGACAATACATTCAGGCCACGCCAGTACAGTTGCTCATTGCATATTCCGCTTTAGTTAACGGTGGTCAGTTACTCAGACCGCAAGTTGCGTCGCCGGACCAGTTTCAGCGGGAGATAAAAACGACCATAAACATCAGTGAGGATCAACGAGACGTAATTATTGAAGGGCTGCGCGGCGCAATTCATTTCGGCACTGCGGAACGAACGGAATTGGACACTTTGCCGATTTACATTATCGGGAAGACAGGAACGTCAACGCCCGTGAACGGCTTCCGCACCCAGGGCTGGTTCGTCGGATTTGCAGGCAGCAAACCTGATCAGTTTGTTACTCCGTCACTGGGTGTGCTCGTCTTTCTGAAGAGAGGCCATGGGAAAGACGCTGCTTTGGTCTCACGTGCGGTGTTCGAAGAATACGCTCGCTTCATGAACACTCACGCTGCAGTCTCGCACACAGAGTCATTGGTGGGGGTGCGAGATTCCGAAACAGCGTCACATTCGGTAGAACCTGTCGTGCGGGTGCACCTGACACGTGAAAACAGAACCATAACCGTTCCGCTCGAAGATTATGTGCTTGGCGTTGTCTCTACCGAGGGGAGTCTCGAAACAGAACCGGAAGCCTTAAAAGCCCTGGCAGTCGCGACTCGCACATACGCCCTGCACAATATTGGGCGACACAATGATGAGGGTTACGATTTTTGCACTCTTACTCACTGTCAGCGTTTCTTTCCTGCCGAACAAGTCCGCGATTTGGTGCGCTCCGCCGTAACGCAAACCCAGGGTGAAGTGCTACGGACGAAAGACGGGAAATTGGCCGATTCGTATTTCAGTGCATCCTGCGGAGGGCAAACAGCAAATATCAAACTGTTGTGGGGAGCGCCTCCAGAACCTGAATTGAACGGTGTTACCGATCAATATTGCGACAGTATGCCGCACGCGCACTGGAGCGATGTGATTTCTTCACGAGATCTCCTGCGCGCTATGCGCAGTGATCCCCGAACAGACGTTGGTGATGAATTGAAAGACATAGTTGTTTCAACTCGCGACCAAACAGGCCGAGCGGAATTCGTCACAATCTTTGGCCGTCAACGCCGAACGGTTCGCGGTTGGGATTTCAAAATCATCGTTGGTCGAGCACTCGGTTGGAATCTGCTCAAGAGTTCACGTTTTCAAATCTCACGCGCAGGTTCCGACTATGTGTTTCACGGCAGCGGGTTTGGCCACGGTCTCGGCCTTTGCCAGGAAGGCGCGCATGTCATGAGCGAGCGCGGTTTTAATTACCGTCAAATTCTTAGCAAGTATTTTCCCGGTTCGGTGGTGATGGGGCGACTGAAACAAGATCTCAAAGCAGATGTTTTGTGGTCTGCCACGGGGGTTACATCGAACGAAAGCAGTGACGCGATCCGCACGGCAGGACGCGCCGCCCGCCTTCGGATCACAAGTGAACACTTCGAGGTGAACTATCCTTCAACTCTAAAACGTCGTGAAGCAGAGGACATGCTGAAACTCCTTGAAGTTAGCCGTGATGCTCTGCTGCACCGTCCATTCCTGCCTACAAGGATCCCAATGCCTTTCATTCAGGTATTTGTGAATGAAACGACGGGAGATTTCGTGGGGCGCACCGGTTTGGCTTGGTGGGCTGCTGGGGCAAGCGATGGCAACCGCATAGAATTGCAACCAATTGTCTTATTAAAACGGCGCGGAGTCTTAGAAACGACGGTTCGCCATGAACTGGTACATAGAATGATCGATATCGCAGGGAAAGGACGGACGCCGCGTTGGCTCGCCGAAGGTTTAGCACTTCATTTGGCCGGTGAAGGACCGCTAATTTCAAGGGTCAAACCGGCGCAAAGGCTGTCAGTTCGAGATCTGGACCAAAGACTGGCTACGGTAAGAAGCAGCAATGACATGCGGGAGCTTTATGCGTCAGCATACTTCGAGGTACGGCGTTTGATTAGGAAAGGCGGTGAAGCAGCCGTTTGGCAGCGCGTCTTGAAAGGTGAAGATTGAGCCATGGGAAATGCTGGAAAGGGGGAAAGGGTGAATGGGCGATGGGGGGAATGCGGGAATGGGAGAAGAAGAGATTGGACGCACAATGAGCCCCGGTACGTTGATGCACCGTAATGTCGCCCATTCACCCTTTCGCCCATTCGCCCTTTCGGCTTTCTGTCTTGATTTTGAGGCGGACTTAACGGACGATGCTTGTTAGTTCCGGCCTGGTACTGGTCTAGCCGCCGCGAGGTCAAATGAATGCGTCCCTTTCTTTCTAAAGCCGTTCTTCCCCGAATACATCAAACTCTCCCGTTCGTTCTCAGTATCTGGCTCGCTTGTTCTCCAGTAATGGCACAGCGACGTCCTGCACCGAGACGGGCGGCACCTGAACCTCCACCGCAAAATATTTCTTTCGACACGCTGCTCGCGGCAGACAGTTACAACGTGTACGGGGAAGTCCGCAGCGCCGGACAGTTGATTCGCTCCGATGGCGTTAAAGACCTTCTCGATCCGATCCTTAAACTGTCTGCACCGCCAAAAGAATTCAAGTCGCTCGTGAAGTGGCTCAATGCTCACGCCGATGCGTTGACAAGTTCTCATTTGTTTTTCGCGGCTTGGCCGTCGCGACCAAAGCTGCCACAGTTTCTTGTAGCGATTGACTTCCCTTCCGTTGAGGAAGCACAAAAATTTGAGCCTCAACTCAAAGATTTTCTACCCCGGATGTTCCCTACACCGACGCCTACACCGTCGCCATCACCTTCACCTTCCTCCGCTCGAAATCAACCAAGAGGCGAAGCAGCTGAAGAAAAGAAAACGGAACAACCATCCGCTCCACCGTACATCCTTAAACAAGCCGGCTCTCTTGTTTTTGTTTCTGATACGCCGTTCACATTTAGAGATCTGAAACCCGCCGGCAGCCGGTTGTTAGCTGACGATCAGAACTTTCGGGTGGTCCATGATCGCTTCAGCTCTGAATCCATTTTTGTTTACACCAATCTAATTGGAATAGAGAAGGAACGACAACGACAATTTGCAGAACTGCAGAAGGCTGGAGAAGAGGAAAAAAATAGACAACAAAAGAACGAACCTGAGGTCACTAACGCACCTGAAGCCCAGCAATCTCCGGAGCCGTCCCCGGAGCAGCAGCCCACTTCTGGAGCTGTACTCATTGGGAGCTCTTCGGAGGCACCGGGCGTGCAGCCCACGTCAACACCGCAACCTGGCGGTGAGCAAGCTAAGCCCACTGGTCCGGATCCGATCGAAACAACGATTGGCTCGATTGCAGGCGCTTTTTTTGGCGGGCAGCCTCGATGGCCCGACGCCGTGGGAGCAGCACTGGTTCTGGAGGGTGACTCGTATGTAGCGCGTGTGCTGCTGATTAATTCAGCGGACGCCAAAAGCAATAATCCCGTACCATTTTTTCCTCAGTTCATCTCTGGTCCGGCACTCACGCCTGAGGCCCCGTCGATTTTCCCGGCAGATACGGAGCTTTTCGTTACAGCGTCGCTCGACTTTCCCCAGATCTACGAAGCAATGCTGAAGGCTGCTCACGATCAGTTCGAGCAAATGAAACGGTACAGAGTGCAATCTGTTAAGGAGACTGAGCCTGCATCACCCTTTGAAACGTATGAAAAGAAACTTGGGATCAAATTAAAAGATGACTTGTTGCCGCTGCTCGGCAACGAGGTCGCATTCACGATGCCGATTAACGTTTTCGGCGTGACCGGGCCCCAGTCGCAGCCTTCACCCGCCGCACCTGATACGGAGGAAAAACAAAAAGAGGAGGTCGCACAAGGTCCAAATCCGATTCTCGCCATCAGCGTGAAAGATCGTCAGGCGGTAAAAACGTTGTTACCGCGAATAATTGACTCGGTCGGCGCGAAGGGAGCAAGTTTGTTGGCTCAAACTGAAAAGCGCGATGACACCGAACTTGTCTCCTACGCAAATGCGTTTGCATACGCTTTCATCGGAAACTTTCTAGTGCTATCGCCGGACGTGAAGGCGATCCGGCATCTCGTCGATTCGTATCTGAGCCATGACACGCTTTCTTCGAGTTCACACTTTCGAAACTATACACGTTGGCAGCCTAGACAGTTGTTGGCAGAAATCTACATATCTCCCGCACTGATGGAGAGCTACAACTCTTCTGCACGGCAAGCAAGCGGACAGATAAGCGATCAACTGCGCGAATTCTTAATGTTGATGCCTCCTATGGCTCAGCCGGTGACCTTTGCAATTTCGAACGAAGGGCTTGGCCCAATGCACGAGCTGCACGTTCCAAAAACTCTCTTGATGATGATCGTTGCAGGCGTCTCCAGCGCAGCCACAGAGCCTCCCGAACAGCGAAACGAAGCGATCGCGCGGAGCGTGTTGCGTTCGATCTCGAGCGCCGAAGCGGCTTATCAGTCAACAACCGGCTCAGGCCATTACGGCAGCTTGGATGAGTTAATCAAGGCTGGACTTGTTAACAAAGAGCTTGTGCAGAACTATGGCTATAAGATTG
>JBKPCC010000019.1:0-12582 GCA_046727215.1 Acidobacteriota bacterium | reverse complement strand
GGGCGTGCGTGATACGAACAGCTGTGTTGTTTGTATGACCAAAAACTGAATAGATAGTCGCGAGGAAGAGCGGGTACCCAGGTAGACGAATTAAAGTAGGATTGAATGGGGGTTCCGCGTTAGCTGAGTAGATATGTTGCTCGAGTATGTTGCGGGCGATTTGCGCATAGACTCGGCCGTCGTCGGGCGCATCGTTGGCAAGATAACGCGCAACGGCGACGCGAAATGCAAGGGCCACCAATAACAGCAGTGAGCAGACAACTAAGAAGCTCCGCCGATTAGTCATCAAGTGAATTGTAACTTAAAGACGCGCTTCCGCAGTTGCTTTTCTCTCGAGCTTGCCCCACCCAACAACCGGGCCGCGAATCGCCATAGTCACTGACTTGATCATCACGTAGTACATGACCTGGCGGTAGCAGAACCGTTGCAGGAACAGCCACCAGAGCAGCCGCCAGCGTTCACGTTTCTCGAGGACGAACGCGAAGCCCGCCGACACCCAGTCAATAGCCAAAAACAACGCGTAATAGAAGAGCACTTGTTGTAAGTTAGTGAAGGAATATCCGGTCGGTTGCTGCAAGCGATCCAGTCCAGCGGAAATAAGCGTGTAGACCAGCATCAGATCCATTACCGGAGAGATCAACGGGAACAGGATCTGGAAGATCCAAACGTTCGGCATGGCTATAAAGCCGAGGGTGCCGTTGCGCGGTCGGAACAAAGCATCCAGGTGTTTCCACATACACTGAAGTGTTCCGTAAGCCCAGCGAAATCTTTGGCGGGCCAATGTACGTAAACGATCGGGAGCCTCAGTCCAGGCTATAGCAGCTTCTTCGTATCCTATCTTGTAACCCATGCGCCGGATGCGCAGTGTTAAATCCTGATCCTCTGCGAGAGTGTCCGAAGAAAATCCTCCCGCTTTTTCTAGTAAGTCTCGTCGCCAGGCACCGACTGCACCGGGCACAACAGTGATGCAGTTAAGGCTGGCAAATGCACGCCGATCCATGTTCTGTGACGTTATGTATTCGAGCGCCTGCCACCTGGTCACGATGTTGATGCGGTTTCCCACCTTCGCGTTACCGGCTATTGCACCTATTGAAGGATCGTAAAAGCGATGAGCCAACGCCCCGATCGTTTGTGGGACAAATAAGGTGTCGGCGTCGAGCGCAATGATCACCTCACCTTTCGCATGCATCAGTCCCGTGTTGAGAGCTTCAGCCTTTCCACTGTTGGCTTCAGTAAAGAGCCGCACTCGCTCAACATCCGCAAAGTTGTCCCTGACTACCTTACTCGTGTTGTCACGTGAACCATCATCTACAACAATGATTTCATAGTTGTCGTAGTCAGAAGCCAGCAAACTTCGAATGGTGGCTTCGATCACCATCTCTTCGTTATACGCAGGCACAATGACCGAAACAAACGGCTTATAGGAGACGCCTGCGTGTAGCCGCTGCCGTCGTTTGGAACGAAGAAACTGCGCGAATGCGAGTGATCCGACAACCAACAACCTGGACAAACCAAGCAGTATTCCGATCACATATATCCACTGCAGCGTCCAGCCGCCGGTCGAAAGGAAGAAGAACGCGACCGCATCGGTGCGAGTGAAGACGCGCTCGCTAGCAGGGATTAATGGCATGACCTGATCTTTTGAGTATCCATCCAGATCCGAAACAAGAAAAAACTAGAATCCGCGCGCCTTCAGTTCATGAATTAATTGTGGTAAAGCGGAAATCGTGGCAGAACGGTCTCCACCGGAATCATGCAGCAGGATAACCTGGCCCCTCGTCTCAGGATTGGAATCCATCGCTCGATCAATCGTCTTCTGCACAATCTGATTGGCATTAACGGGCAATTGCCAATCGTCAGGATCAATGCGAACTCCAACCATTAGATAACCGAGTTCCTTAGCCTGAATTGCCGGTTCGACCTCTGAAGGCTTGTCAGCTTCGGCATCGCCAAAATATGGAGGACGAAACAAAACTGTAGAGCGGCCAACGACGGATTCGATTAAGCGTTGAGTCGCATTCAGTTCCAGTTCCGTAAGCGATGCGGGTATTTCACCAAGGTTCGGATGCGTAAATGTGTGGTTACCAATCTCATGTCCTTCATTGACCATGCGCCGCATAAGATCGGGATACGCCTGGCCGTTCTTGCCGATGATGAAGAACGTTGCCGGAACATTTTCGCGTTTCAAGATGTCGAGAATTGCGGGAGTCCATCTCGGGTCAGGTCCATCGTCGAAAGTCAAAGCCAACATGCCCGGATGATCGCCCGTGCGCTCAATCACATACGAAGTGGGGATGTTGGTAAAGTTCTCGCTCTTGATGAAGCCTGTCGCTGGATCAACATTGACGCTGCGCGAGCCTTTCTGGGGCCGCGATATTACCCTCAGAATTTCTCCCGTTCCTTCGAAATCTACCTGGTAACCGTAGTTGATCTCATGCAAAAGATCGGGCGAAGGCGCTTGCTGAGTTCCCAGAATGGACCAGACAGAGGGGTCCTCCGAGCCGAGGCGCCAGATGGCATAACCCGCGGGTTTGTATCCACTCGCCGCGCGCATCTGGTTATAGGCAGTTACAGCATCGAGAAACCAGACGATATGGTGCGAGTCATCGTCTTCATAATAGTCGTAATAAGGGTTATGAGTGGCGGAATCGAAAATGGGGGACGCCTGCGATTCCTTCGCGTGAATGAGCGCTTCCTGGAAGGTAACTTCATCCGCCTCTTTTCCATCCATCCAGTCATAACCATAATTTCCAAGGGCGATAATCGTCTTTTGCCCCTGGAGCTCGCTCATCCGCTTCACGAGTTTTTCTTCATACCACCTCTGACCTGCTACCGAGCCGGGTCCTTGAGGTCCCGTCGCCCAGTGTTCATCGTAGGCCATCAACATCTGATAGTCGGTTGCCGCCCCATAAGCTTTGTAGTTCCAGTCAGGATCATCGAAAGGCACTGCCTGCACCACAAGCAATCCCTTCGGAGCAAATGCCGCATGCAGTTCCTGGATAAATGTAAGGAGATTCGGTTGTGTATCTTTTGTTGGCTCCTCAAAATCAACGCAAATGCCTGCAAACTTGTTTTCTTCCACAAAGCCCATCAGCGCACGAATTAGCGACTGGCGATGCGGTTCGTCAGCCAGGGCCCGCCCCAAAAGCGCAGAATCCCATTTCTCGTTCACCAGGTTTTGCAGCATGGGAAGAATTCTCACCTGGGGCCGCGTATCGCGAATGAAGTTCAGCGCCTCTCGAGTGGGATCCGCGTTAATCTCAGTTACCAGCGGACTTGCTCCTGCGGGAGCATCTTGCAGGTGCGACCACTCAGCAATTACCCAATCCAAGTGATCTAAATTCCTTTTCAGCGATTCATAGCTCGACTCGTCCCAGTTAATGTAAAAGCCAATGGAAAGCGGCCTGGATGTGGGCACAATTGGCAAAGGTATCGAAGGTGGCGGAGGCACCTCCGGGATTTGCGACGCGTGTCTGCCTGGAACTACTCGCTTCGTTGTAGCCAGGGCATGCTGCAGTTCCGCGAGAGCTTTCTTTTGTTTTTGTTCACTCGGATTGGCCGGCAGGTTCGGTTTCGTTGGTTTAAAGTCGACACTATGTGGAAGACTGGCGAGTGAACGAAGGTGAAAACTCGGAAGTACGGGGTTCGCGAGCACACTCGCAATAAAGACCGCAGCAACAGCGGTCACAATGATTGCGAGTGCCAGCCAGGTACGCCGGATACGTCGCCAGCGACGGCCTGCGGGATCGAAAAATACAGGGGATTCAGAGGATGCCAAGCAAGATAGTCCTAACTCGAAGCATTTGATGCTCGCAGACGGTTACGTGTTGGATGATATCGCGAGGTATTCACCTTGCGGTGGAGAGTTTTATCTCACCAAGCACCATAAATGGTCAAGGCGCGAGTGAAAAAGCCGTCCACGAACTTCCGCTCGTGGACGGCTTCGGTGAACTGTTGGGATTGGCCTGAGGCTGACTGTGTGCCTTCCAGAAAGGAGGAGCACTAAGCAGTAAGACGACTGAACCTTAATCCAAACAAGTTACGATTAAGCTCAGAGGTCAGGCCGCAGCCACCTCACTGTGATAAGAACTCATAAATTTTTGAATCACCTCCTTTCCAGTGTTGCCTCGATAATAAAATACCCGGCCAACGTCGTCAATCGCTTTTTCCCCGGCGCCTCACTCATCGATCATTCTGTAATTTCGTAGCTAGTTTTACAGCCTGACCTGCCGAATAAACGCGCCAGGGATGTTCGATGCCAAAGAAATACGCCAACTGCCGATAATCATCGCAGTCATGGATCACAAAGTCTGCTTTTTTGCCTCGTTCGAGCGAGCCGATTGTCTGCCCGCGGTTCAAGCTGTAGGCGGCATTGATCGTCGCAGCGCTTATTGCTTCCGCAGGAGTCATCTCCATTTGCGTCGACGCAAGCGAGAGAACCATCAGCATCGAAGGTGTCGGTGATGAACCAGGATTGAAATCGGTCGCGAGCACTACCCCTAATCCAGCGTCGATCATTTCGCGCGCAGCGGGATAACGGGAGGATCCAAGGGCGTATACGGATCCCGGTAAGAGAACAGGCTGCACATTTGCATCGCGCAGAGCTGCGATACCTTCACTGTTAGTATGTTCGAGATGATCTGCAGTTGTGGCACTCAACTCGGCAGCCAATTGTGCACCGCCAGACAAGGACAATTGATCTGCGTGTACGCGAAGCCCCAGACCGTGACAGCGAGCCGCTGAAAGAATCTTCCAAGTATCGTCAGTCGTGAAAACCTTCTGCTCGCAGAATACATCGCAATACTCAGCAAGGCGCTCCTGTGCCACGCGTGGAATCATTTCTTCAATCAACAAAGAAACGTAATCAGCACGCCTCGAACGGTATTCGGGAGGAATGTCATGCGCGCCGAGAAAAGTCGGAACATAATTAAGTTCAGTTGTTTCATTCAACCGTCTGATTGCTCGCAGGATTTTTAGCTCGTCTTCGAGTGTAAGGCCGTAGCCAGACTTCGCTTCGACAGTAGTCGTGCCGCACCTCAGGAACCAATTAGCGTATTTCTCCGCGACGCGAACCAGTTCTTCTTGAGATGCAGCCCGAGTTGCTCGAACCGTTGATTGAATCCCGCCACCTCGTGCGGCAATTTCCTGATATGTGATTCCACTTGATCGTTCCTCGAATTCGTTAGCTCGGGTTCCAGCGAACACCGGATGCGTATGCGCGTCTACGAAGCCGGGCAAGACGACCCTCCCGCCCGCGTCAATCACCTCGACTGATTGATCGATCGATGGTTCGATATCCCGCATGGATCCAACTTGGCTGATGAGGCCGTCGCGAACCAGCATCGCTCCGTAAGCGATGATTCCGAGCTCTCGCAACTCTGCTCCTACACGAGGTCGCGATGGACCAGCAACGGTAAGGATTTGCGCGCAATTAATTATGGCGAGTGAGTTAGACACAGGATTCTCGGCGGAGGATTTCGGGTTTTCGCATGGTAACGCGCATCAGCAAGGTGCGGCATATCAAGCTTCCCTATAAAGCCATCCGCCCACAAGAGCCGCAAGAATGTATTCGGCGAGGCCCCAAACAATTCCAATCACAACGAGTTTCAGAGGTGTTCGAAAAAGCAATGTGTTGAGGATGCCTGTGTAGACGTACACACTGAACCAAAGGATTACGGCAGCAATGATTGCCGTTTTTGGACCCGGGCCCATACGCGCTCTGATCAGCGCATACAGCCACACAATGAACACACCCAGTGCAAACGTCAACAAGATCGCTGCTACAAAGAAACTGCCACCTGGAGGCGGAACGTTGAAGCTGCGAAAGATGTCCTCCATCTCTTTACCGAAAAGCACACCATTCAGCAAAAATTCCCCGATGTTCAAAACCAGTCCCGCAACCAAACCTCCGAGCAGGACGCGTCCAGAATTAATTTGGCTCATAATCGGCTCCTTCTTTTGTATGTTGTATGAAGCCGCAGCGCTGACTCATCAGACGGATCAAAAACGGCTAAAACTGTCTGTGACGATCACTCCTGCCTTTCGGCACGATGTAAATTATGCTGCCAACAAGGTTCGCAACGATCACAACGCCAATGATCTTCAGAGCAAAAGTAAGCCGGCTTTCGACGTTGATGATGGGAACTATAGTAAACCCGATGTAAACAAGTGAAACCAGAAACCCCGACGCACATGCAACTTTGAGCCACCAGGGGGCAGTCATGCCGAAGGCTTTCATTCCCACCAATGGAATCGCAAAAAGCACCATGTATGTGCTTGCGTAAAACACACCACCGGCATTGTCTAACAATTGAAACGCTTCCTGCTCATTGACTCCGATGAGACTAATCAGACCAAGGGCGAGAGTGACTGCGCCGACGAAAAGGATCGAGTTTACTGGTGTGCGGTAGGTCGCATGTAACCTTGCGAACCAATCCGGCAAGAGTCGATCCCATCCTGCCACCATTGGCAGGCGAGTGTTGCCGGCGAAGTAAATGCTCATGAGTGCGATCTGACGCACAACGACCCCGAGTATCGCGACTGAGACGACCTTACCAACCCAACCAAATGGCCCGAAGCCGATGCTCAGGACCTGTGGAATTGGTCCAATCAAATCAACCTTATCAGGCGACACAAACGCCAGCACTGAACCCGTTCCCAGAATGAACATCAGCGCAATAATCGGCGCCGCAATGATCACTGAAAGTCCGAAATTGCGAGCGGGAGATCGAGTCTCGCCTCCCAGAATAGCTATGTATTCAAAGCCGGTGAGCGCGCCGAGTGCCAGTTTGCTAAAAACATTCAAATTCATAATGGTGATAGCCGGAAAACTGATCGCCAGCGGGTTGTAATTGCGAACCGTTCCCTCAGCCAATCCAAAAAAGGGAAGGAGGATCAGCGCAGTAAACGTAATCATAAGCATAATGCCGCCTGCGTTGTGTACCCACTTTCCCACACCCAACCCGCGAGTCGCCGCCATCACCATCATGAGGACCAGGGCGCAACTGACGAAAGTGATGAAGGGCTTACTACTCTTCATCCATGCGGCTTGCGGGCCAATTGCATAAGAGATATTCGTGCTAACAACTAAACCAATGCCCGACAAAATGAAGATGCCAAAGATCCAAAGGTTCCACGCAACCATGAACGCGACCAAATCGTTGAAGGCGAACTTTGCCCATTGATAAAGACCGCCTTCGAGTGGCATCAGCTTGTTAAGGAAAATTACTGCTGCGGCAAGAGGCAAATAAAAGGTAAGGATTGCAAGGATCCAGAAAACATTCTGGTCGCTGCCGAGTTTTGCTGCCCAGCCAACCCAAATCGTTCCTACCACGAAAACGACTTGAGTAAGCACGAGATCAAACAGGCCGAGCTCTTTTTTGAGCGTCCCGCTTCGCTTCTCGACATCTTCTTCGAGTTTCGCAACGTGCGCGGAAACGACGGATGATTGATCTGTATCAACGCTCAAGTTGGGTCCTGGTTGTGCATCGCTGAATGGGTCAAATAGGTCCTATAAGTCCTATAGGTACGTCAAGCTGATGAAGTGTGGTCGTGAATAATTTTCCAGCCCTGCTTTGTTCTACGAAAAATTAAGGTGAACCGGCCATGTGGTTCGTCATTCGCGCGCTGCAAATGCCAGCGACCGACAACGATCGCAGCGTCCTTGCTCAGTAATGTAGTCTCGAGATCAGAAAAGGTAAGCGTTCCCATCTTCTCGCGTGAATTGTAGTTTCGCTTGTACCGTTCAAGTACTGTTTCCCAGCCGCGCGTGACATTGTCACCAGAAACAAAAATGGTGTCTTTAGACCTGGCGTAGCCTTGCATGTAACCTTCGATGTCCCCGCGATTCCATGCATCACGTTGAGCATCGAGCACCGCACGAATCTCGGCGATTTGTTTAGTCGTATTTCTGTCCTGTGGTTTTTGCGCAGCGATGCCAGCAGAAAGGACCAGGCTAAATATATTTACCGCCAACAAAGATCTGAGAAGATTGGTTGACATATGTTTCGCGTTCTTTCGTGCTTTGTTCGTGTATTTCGCCGGATTTCGTGGATCGTTATTTCGTCATTATTATCAATGCCTCAGAAGATGATCCACTAAATCGCACAAAGAACACGAACGAATGACCCGTAAATGTAAATGTCCAATGGCAAATGTCAAATAGGTCTTTCTTCTGGACCGGATCTAAATATTTCGTTGAAGCCACTGCCGGATGTCTTCTCTCATGGGCTGCACAATTTCGTGCCCTGCTTCGTAGGTCTTGAATTCCACGTGCCTGGCCCGCAAGCGCAATCGTTCGGCGAAGTCATTCACGCGTGCGGGCGAGTAGAACTCGTCCGTATTGCCTACGAGATGAAAAACTGCACCGTCACTGGGCTGATATAGATCGCTCGTCTCCCAATCGCCAGGCAATCCGCCGCAGATTCCCACAACCCCGCGCAAATGATCTGGATGGGTGAACGCAAAACGATAATTCAAGGCACAGGATTGCGAGAAGCCAAGCAGAAATATGTTATTCGGATCCACTAGTTCGGCGTCGATGAGTTTCGTGGTGACGTCCAGGATCGCCTGATGGTGCATCTTCACTGATTCTTCCGGCCGGAAATTCGTCAGCCAGCCGAAACCAAACCTCAATGGACCACCCGCCTCTTTAGGCTCTTTCAGATGTTGGTGAAAACCCTGCAACGACACAATAACAAAGTTGTCCGGCGCGATCTGTCTGGCTTCGCGCATCATCTGACGTTTGTTAGCTCCGTACCCGTGTAGCGCAATCAACAAAGGAGCGGGTTTGCGATCCGGAAGATGTAAGTCGTAGTAGAGCCTCGTTTGCGCAGGTATGTATTCGTCTTCCTGAATCATTGGATCGGTCATCTTATCAGTCAGATAAAACACTGGTGGATTGGTTTGAAGAATCCATCAGTATGAAAGGTTGTGTCAATCTCGCTGAGAGCTTTCTAAGCGGGTGGGTCTTAACATTGTCGATTGCCGATTGCCAATTAGTGCGTGACGCCAGAAGCCAATTGGCAATAGGAAATCGGCAATGTTAAGACCCCTCGTTGCAATCACGCGTAAGGAAAGTTACGATGCATTTCCAGCAAAGATTCAACACCCAACGAGGTACAGCCATGAAATTTCCCGGTGGATTTAACATTCAACAGATGATGAAGCAAGCGCAGGTCATGCAAGAGAAGATGCAGAAGGAAATGGAAGACCTGCGCGTCGAAGCCTCCGCCGGTGGCGGAATGGTAACCGTCACCATGAAGGGCAATCACGAAATCACCTCATTAAAGATCGACCCTGAGGCCATAAAAGACGGCGATGTTGACATGTTGCAGGATATGATCCTGGCAGCTATCAACGAGGCCAATCGCAAGGTTGACGAAGCCATGAAGGGCAAACTCGGAGGCATGTTACCTCCCGGCCTATCCGGATTGTTATGACGCTAGAGTACGCTGAACCAGTAACCCGACTCATTGATGAATTAAAACGGCTTCCAAGCATCGGCCACAAATCAGCACAACGTCTCGCGTTTCATATCATGCGAACTCCCGAGGCGGATCTTGAGCGCCTGATAGTGGCCTTGCGAGACGTGAAACAGCGAATTGTTCTTTGCTCAATCTGCAACAACCTCACTGAAGTTGATCCTTGCCGCTTCTGTTCTTCACCCAGCAGAGATCATGGACTTATTTGTGTAGTTGAAGAACCCTATAGTTTGGTTGCAGTGGAAAAAACGCGCAGCTACAAGGGCGTCTATCATGTTCTCCACGGCAGCCTTTCGCCCATACGTCACATCGGTCCCAATGATTTGCATCTCGCAAACCTGCTGCCAAGATTGAAGCCTGAAAACAATGGCGGTGAATCCGTGCGGGAAGTAATTCTGGCCACTAATCCCACGACTGAAGGTGAGGCGACGGCAAATTACATCAGCCGGCTGCTCAAACCACTTGGGATACGGGTAACACGTATCGCCATGGGCATGCCGGTCGGGAGCGATCTCGAATACGTCGACGAAGTGACGATGGATAAGGCGCTCTCAAACCGCCACGAAATCTAGGTTCGCCGCAAAAAGGAAAAGACACATGGTGGCAATCATTTCGGCCTGGGCGACGGTGATCCAACCGCAGTCGGGGCCGGAGATAACACGGCCGTCGGTGATGGACTGGGTGGCGGATTTAAGAGCTGCGTCGTTTGTGATGCTACCGCGTGCCATTGTCCGTTTCGACGCGCCCATACGTCTGTAAAACGGTAGTCGGGTTTGAGCACCTGAATCCGGCCGTCCGGACCTTTGTACTTGCCATTCTTAATTATGCCTCGGCCGGTTACGACGGCTGCGTCCGCGTCAAGCACCTTAACCTTCGTATCGGCCAGGTCCCACCCGTCAGCGGTTAAAGCTCCGGTTTCGATGTCTCTTACATCATCAGCTTTTGTCGCTGTCGAGCCATCTATGTACGTCACGATTATGTCGTCAGCTTCCACGCGCTTCACGATATCGGCATTGTGAGTCACTGCCGCAGACGCCCATTGCCGCTCAAGGTCCAGCAACTCCTTTTCGATCGCCGCGGTGTCAACGACGGCTTCCTTACGAGCATTGGCATTCTCTACGGGTTCGCGATTTGCGCCAGTTCCAGTGGGCCGGCAGCCCGCGAACGTAATGATCAAGACCGCTGTTAAGGTGGAAAGTGTGCTCGTCTGTAGCGTTCTTTTCATTCAACAAGCTCCTTAGGAAATGAAAAGCGACCAGGACCACGTGCCTTCTACGTTAAAACGCGACTGGAAGTCAATCATCATTAGTTTCAGCGCCCGCGAGCCACGAAGTTGCGATCACTTCAAATTGCAATCAGGACACTGGCGGATTTACGTCATTCAACACACAAGTTTGTGTGAAAAATATTGACGGTTCGCCGAACCTGCAATAATCTGCCTGCGAAAATTCGCTCCCGCTCACAGTGTGTAGCTGAGTTTCTCATCAGCCGTCCAGGGAAAAATCGTTCGAGTAAGTATTTAGTCGTTTCTTAGAACGCCACGCGTTCGCTGAGTCAAGTCAACGCATATCATTCGAGCTGCCGTTCCGTCGGGCCCAGGAGACACAATGAAGACCCGCAAGGTCACAAGAATTCCGACCAGAAGAATTTCTCTTGCCTTTGTTTTGGCTTTATTTGCAGCAGTGCTAGTAGGCGTACCGCTGTTGAATGGGGTCTCAGCAATCAGCAATAGTGCTGTTATAACTTCAACCGATAAACGCGACTTTGCGAAGACGAAGACGCGGATTATGCCGAATGAGCTACGCAGCCCCAATTATCTTTTTAAATCACTAACAAATGACGCGATCGATCCACAACGCGCTGCAAGGCTGAAAAAACTTGCTGATGAGCGCCGCGCAGGGTCGCCGTTTGCAATTCAAGAGATTGAAATTCTTGATGCGTTTGAGGCCAATTTGCCAATCGACTCGATCGAGACAGATGTCGTTATTTCGCGAGCACTCTACGATGTGTTCGTTGCCGGGAAAACGGCCACCAAAGAACAACGAGATTTGCTTGACGTTTTTCTGCCATACAACCGAGCACACGCGCAAGAGGTTGTTGCGCGTAATGCACTGCTGAATTCTGATACTCCGCAGGCCCTTGGCATATCGGCGCCAGACAACAGTCGGGAGTGGGAGCTTTACATAGAACCGGAACTCTTTAATCAGCTGTCCAGTGCGTACCAACAAAGGCTTGAGCGAACCTATGGAAAGAAAGGCGGAGCCGTACGCGGGATTACGTTCAAAGGTTCGTCGGCCATGATACCGGAGGTAAGCCCAACGAATACTCTGGTTAACAATTTCATCGCGGACACAACCGCTCAAGATACACAAAGCGAAACTTTTATCCTGCTAGGCGCAGGCAACACGATTATTTCATCATTTAATGACTCAGGATCGAACGTTGGGGGTGCCAATCACTTCACTGGGACTGCGCGTTCAACTGACTTGGGAAATAGTTGGCTTGATCAGGGCACACTACCCGCAAGTGCAGCCGGAGATGCAGGCGATCCGGTAATGGCGAGAAACAACACAACCGGATTGATCATCCTTGGGACACTGGGCTTCTCAAGTTCCTCGACTCTGCAAACTTTCCGCTCAACCAATGACGGTGTCTCGTATTTAGCGCCGGTCGATGCGGATGGCGGCGGGACCAGCGACGATAAAGAATGGCTGGCATGCGATAACAACGGCGGCGCTGGGCAGGGCAACTTTTATATGTTTTACCGCGACTTTGGCGCCGGCGGCGGCATGTCACTTACTCGCTCAACGGACAATGGGGCTACTTGGTCGGCCCGACAACTCCTTGCCGCCAATTCAGGTCAGGGCGCGGCTGTGACTGTGGACGCAAATCACACGGTGTACGCCTTCTGGTTAACGAGCCCCAATACGTTAGTTCTGCGGCGATCTACAGACTTTGGTGTAACGTTCGGTCCGCAAACAACGGTCGCGGTTCTGCGGACCACCGGCATAAATGGCGATTTCGGACTCGGGGGTGGCTTCCGAACCAACGCATTCATGCAGGTTGTCCCAAATCCGACCGATCCAAACCAGTTGTATGC
>JBKPCC010000018.1:0-15070 GCA_046727215.1 Acidobacteriota bacterium | reverse complement strand
CAATACAATTTCGTCCGGCGATACCTGGTACGTTACGGCGGAAAGAGAGAGTTTAATTTCCAGCGAACCGAGAGTCTGAGCCGAGTCTGTTGCTTCTGCGATCGCACCTCCGAAACTCTCTTGCAGGATTTTGGAAGGTTTGACCCCTATGTCTTTCAGCAAGTCGCAGCTAAGCTTCATGAATGCCGGCGGGCCGCACAAGAAGAACGTGGATTCCAGAGGTTTCTCAACTTCGCGCCGCAGAATCTCGCTCCGCAAGCGGCCTTTCCAACCTGTCCAGTTGGAACTCGGCTGAGACAAGACCAGGACGTAACGAAACCCGTTCAATCGACCCTGGAGTGCTGCGAACTCGTTCTTGAAGAAGACATCTTGCTCGGTGCGGACACAGTAGATGAGTGTGGCCTCGGCCGGGATACATAAATCGTCGATGTATCGCAGCATAGCTATCATCGGAGTAATTCCGCTTCCACCTGCGATCAACACGATCCGTTCATGCTTACTCTCATCAAAATAAAATTTGCCGTATGGACCTCGGGCTTTGACTGTCAGTCCCACTCTTGCGCGATCATTCAGAAACTGAGAAACACACCCATTTTCGACCCGTTTGGGTGTGATCTCGATATAGCCCATCTGAAGTGGAGAAGAGCAGATTGAATACGAGCGAGTAACCGGCCTTTCGTCAATCGTCCACGCGAAGGTCAGGAATTGTCCTGGACGCGGGGCAATCTGTTGACCGTGCAAGAGGAAGCGCAGAGTCTTGGCATCCTGCGTTTGCGACTCGATTCGAGCCAGAGTCAAATTCAAAGTCGCGCCCCGGTCGCTCGGTGCGTGGCCCGGAGCATCGTCGAGAGCGAGGAGTGACTTATCGGGTTTGGACTTGGGTTGTTTGCCCTTCGCGAAGAATGCAATCGTGGCCGAGATGAGCACTACAACAATAACTGCAGCCGAAGTTTCAGCCTGCACCTTATGAGTCGATGCAACGCGCAGATAATGTACCGACACATTCAAGGCGACCAGTGTGAAGGCGATTGCAAAAATCCCAATCCCCAATCCCATCAGCAGACCGCGCGCGGCCTTCTGATATCGTGCGACGATCACTTTTACCACCAGCAAAGGTGCGAGCGACAAGGCCAGACCGATATGCAAGACGAGCCGAGGCGAAAGCTCATCCGACCAACCTCTTATGCGCAATAGCATGAAATAGGTAAGGATGGCGAATAGGGCGATGAACGCATAACCGGCAACTCGATGAATTTGAGTCCACAGCCTCCTGCTCCACGCGGAGGTGCCGCGACTGGTCAACATGTTCCACACGTTGAAACCAGCCAGGAACACAAACAGGCAGGCTAGCGTCAAGCTGATGATGATGCGCATAAAATGTCCCTCGTGATCCGCGATACGACCCTCATGAATTCTGTCATTCCAATGACAGCAACCGCGCTCATGCGAGCGGCGCCGAGGCCAAGCCGGACTATTTGTCTATTGAGAAGTTATGACCGTCGACAACTCGATAACCTGGCCGGCGCGAAGTACTTTGCTCCTGAGTTTTTCACCGGACTTGAGTCTGCTCAGAGTGGCATAGATCTGATCGAGAGTGACGTCGGCTGTCACCGGAATCCCATTTATTTCAAGAAGAATATCTCCTCCCAGTAGCATATCTTCACCTGCCACGGATGTTCGCAAAGTTCCTGCTCGCACACCCTGACGCCAGGCAGGTGAGCCTTCCGAGACGTGTTGCACGACAATACCTGCGATTTGAGGCAGATTGAGCGCTTTGGCCAAATTACCATCGACCAGGATTCCGTCCAGACCAAACCAGAAAGGTTTTTGCTCGAGCAGCACTTGACGCGCTGCTCTTGATGTCACCGCAAATCCGAGTCCTTCCGAGCCACCAGACTGGCTCAAGATATTGGTGACGATACCAATTACCTCGCCCCTCATATTGAACATTGGGCTGCCGGAATTTCCTTTATTGATTGCTGCATCTGTTTGTAATAGTTCTGCGGAGGCCGGGAGATTGATCACGCTATTAGGCGCATAACGAGCACTGATATGGCCCACTGTCAGTGAATGGCTGAGCCCGTACGGCGAGCCGATAACCAAAACCTGGTCACCGACATCCACGTTGTTAGAATCACCGATATTTGAGACGACAGCATTCGTTGGAACTCGTTCAAGTTGCACTAGCGCAACATCGGCGGAAGAGGAGGTCGCCACCACATGAGCAGGTATGAGCTGGCCGTCAAAAAATTCAACACAGATCTGATCAGCCGCCTGGACTACGTGCGCGGCTGTTAGGACCTTGCCTTCAACTGAAATCAAAACGCCAGATCCGAAGGCGGGGAGATTAACCAAGCCTTCTTGCGAATCGGCAGAAGGCGTTTTTTCTTGCACGTGAACGACGACTACCGATGGGTTGACCTTACGGTAAGTCTCACTGATCTGCTGAGCTTCGCTCCGAGTCCAGTTTCCCGAACAGCAGAGGATAAGAACGGATAGCATCAATCTCACACTCATATGTCTTCTCCAACTTACTCTTAATGTCTCTTTTAACGCTTGTCGTTCTCGATTCGGGTAAGCTTTTGGCTAACGGCCCCAGTGGGGCCCTGTGGTTGTCATCCACTTTCGCCCCAACCGGAGTAATTTCGACCACAGTTCAAAACAAGCTCGCTACAACGTCGACCGTCTCGCCCCTTATTGCTTTACCAGTCGCATTGTTCTGCTGGGTTTGTGCTAACTGTCGCCTGATAGTTCGCTCACTGCGAGACTCCGGCAATTGAGTCCCCTCCAGTTCACCGCTTACCCAAATCTGTTCAAGGAAATATTGGTCGGCGTACTTGTGGAAGACCAAGATCGAGTGGTTCTTCGGTGTAATAACTAGAGCCTCAAACGTTGACTGAAACACATGTGTACTACGATCCGCGTTCTTCACAGACATGATCTTGTTGTCGGACAATCCCGATAAACGACTGAAAGTATATTCGCCAGCCGGAAGTTTTTTCTGACCGACATTGAAGTCGAACGGGATTTTCGCTCTGATTGGACTACTTAGTTGCGCGTTGGCCGATGCAACCACCGCGAACAGGGTGAACATTGAAATCAGGCCCAGCATTGTGAGCCTTTTGATAACTTGCCTTTCCATACAATCTCCTATCTATTTTCAGCGGGCGGCGGCCGTAATAACTGCCCCCAACAGCGCCCACGTACGTTTACATCACCGAGAGCAAAGTTGGTCCTCTCCTGTTTATGAACAGGCGATTTATTAATCAACGAGCTGTCTCCAAATCTGACCAGCTCTATCGCCTTCTGTTAATCCATACCGTAGTGGTAGCTGAAAAATTCCACGGGAGGGTGACAATTCGGCGACGGGAATAGCGGGAATAAATGAGTCGAGTGAACGGGTCTTGTTTCGAATGACGAAATGTTCTTGATCAAATGTGGATAGGAGGTTAAGAGGCGTGATCTATTCACCTTGCAGCAGCGCGGGCTGAAGGAATTCTGAGCTGCCGACAACACCTAAATGCTGCCGAAGTCATACGCATAAGTTAAATGAAAACTCAGTGAGAAAGTGGGAATTTGTGCTGGTCAAGCAGACTCTTACCTGCCTTGACTTTATGCCTTTCCTAAAACAGAATCCGTCCAGACTGCCGACTAATCGTACTTCAGAGGTGCCGTGATTGATGGTTCCGTCACAAGTAGTTCTACTCGAATTGTGCAAACGGATTGCATTTCACGACGAAGTGCCTTCGCTTGCGTGATCTCGCTAAACGCCTAGCCCACCCTCTCGAACCAGTGAAGTTCGACCGGCTTTATATACTCTGTGACGATCCACTGCCGAACCTAATCCGGATGAATCTTCTGAATTGTGGAAACACGTGCGCGGATTCCAGGTGATTAGGTCCGGCACGGAGAGGGGCTGCGAAGCCATGATGCCTTCTTCTGAATCTGCTGATGAGCTGACGCCGGCGGAGGACACGTTGCGGAAAAGCGAGGAGCGCTGGAGGTCTGTCTTTGAGAACTCGGCCATCGGTGTTGCGCTCACCGACCTCAACGGCCGCTTCCTCGCTACGAATCCCGTCTACCAGAAAATGCTGGGTTACACGGAGAACGAACTCCGAGAGCTTTCTTTTCTGGACGTCACACATGAGGACTACCGCGAGTCTAACTGGGCTCTCGCTAGCGAACTGCTGGAAGGAAAACGCGAGCAATTTCAAATCGAGAAACAGTATCGACGCAAGGACGGAAGGTTCATCTGGGTGCGGAATAATGTTTCTCTTGTTCCAGGGACCGAGAGCGTGCCGCGACTCATCATGGCGCTCTCGGAGGACATCACCGAGCGAAAAAACGCGGAAGAGGCGCTTCGAAATAGCGAAGAGCGAGTCCGACTCATACTCGATTCCGCTGCCGAGGCGATCTTTGGTTGCGATCCCGAGGGTACTTGTCTTTTCTGTAACCGTGCAGCCGTGGAGCTGCTCGGATATGACGATCCGGCCGAATTGCTCGGGAGAAACATGCATGCGCTGGAACACCACACTCGTGCGGACGGTACGCCATACCCAATCGAGGAGTGCCCTATTTACGTCGGTTTCCACAAGGGCCACGGCGTTCACAGAGACGATGAGGTGTATTGGAGAAAGGACGGCACAAGCTTTCCGGTAGAGTTCTGGTCGCATCCGATAGTTCGGGACGGTAAAACCCTCGGTGCCGTCATAACCTTCATCGACATCACGGAGCGGAAGCAAACCGAAAAGGCGCTGCGGAATAGTGAAGAGCGGTCGCGCACTCTCCTTGAGATTAACAACGCGATCATCACCAACCTAACTCAAGAGGCCCTATTCGTTTCGGCCTACGAGGCGATCCGTCGCGTTATTCCCTTTGACTGTGCTGCTTTCCTTTTGTACCTACCGGACAGAAAAACGCTGAAACTCCTATCCATGGACAGCGACACCGAGTCGGACTTCTTCGTTGTTGGTAAGGAATATGATCTGAAAGAAGCCGCCACCTCTGCATGGGTTCTTGACCATCAACAGGCCGTCGTCCGCGGCGATCTCCAAAAAGAACAAGAGTCTCCGGGTGACCGCCGCCTGGTCGCTGAAGGTATACAGTCGTATTGCGTCACCCCGCTCGTCGCGATGGGCAGCAGCATCGGCACCTTTACAGTCTGGAGTAAGACAAAGAATCGATACTCCGAAGCTGATCGAGAGTTGCTGCAGGAGGTGGCGAATCAGGTGGCTTTAGCAATCGCGAACATGAAATCCTACGGAGAGATCGCGGCATTGAAAGCCAGGCTGGAGAAGGAGAATGTCTATCTTCAGGAGGAGATCCGTAACGAACATAACTTCGAGGAGATCGTGGGTAACAGCCCAGCGCTTCTAGATCTTCTACGACGCGTAGATCAGGTTGCTCCCACGGATTCGAGCGTGCTCATCTATGGAGAAACGGGCACTGGAAAGGAGCTGATCGCGCGGGCTATCCACGATCGGAGCGCACGTAAGAATCGGCCCCTGGTGAAGGTAAACTGTAGCGCGATCTCCGCCGGTTTGGTGGAGAGCGAACTTTTCGGTCACGTGAAAGGTGCCTTCACCGGTGCATTCGAGCGGCGCATCGGCCGTTTCGAACTCGCGGACGGTGGCACAATATTCCTGGACGAAGTCGGCGAGTTGCCGTTGGACACCCAAGTCAAGTTGCTCCGCGTTCTGCAAGAACGTGAGTTCGAACCAGTGGGGAGCAACCGAGCGGTGAGCGTGGACGTGCGGGTCATCGCTGCCACCAACCGAAATCTTGAGGAGTCCATTCGCGCCGGCAGTTTCCGTTCAGACCTCTTCTATCGTCTCAACGTTATCCCGCTTGAAGTACCCCCTCTTCGCGACCGTCGATCCGATATTCCTCAACTCGCGAAGTTTTTCCTTTCCCGATATTGCAGGAAGGTAGGCAAGAAGATTGAGGGCATCTCGCAGGGCACCATGGAGCGACTCGTAAACTATTCCTGGCGCGGCAACGTTCGAGAACTGCAAAATGTAATCGAGCGCGCACTAATACTCTCGCGCGGCCCGATTCTGCAGTTGGACACCGAGCTAGCTTCCCTCTCTTCATCCGAAGTTCTTCCCACGGAGCCGGTTGAGGTGTCTCAGCCTACGGAACCAAGCCCATCTACGCTTCCAACTTTGGAACAGGTTGAGCGTGACCATATCTTAGCTGCTCTAAGGCAAACTCGCGGAGTGATAGAGGGGCCGAATGGGGCAGCTAAGGCTCTGGATCTGCATCCAAACACACTGCGACACAGAATGGGGAAGCTGGGAATCAAGCGTTCTGCCCACCACATATCGTAGCTCGTCTGCCAATCCCTATTTCTTCAACTACCGAATATCGTGGGTCCGATGGTGGCCCGGCTCTCTCTTCAGTCGTCACGACACACGTTTTCCCTGCAAATTCGCACACTTGTGATCGTTAGCTAGCACAAACCTCGCCGTTTGCCCTCGGCACGCCAACTGCACCGCTACCCCTTACGGATGCTTACAGGGAGAGAACGATGAATGCTGAAGATTTCAACGATCGCGTTGTTGGACCACGACGTCACGCTCCGTCTGGACGGGCACCTGATAGGCGCCTGGGTGGAGTTGTTGCGTGAGGAGGCTGAGACAGTGCTTGACCAGCGCGGACGGCTCACGCTTGATTTCGAGAATATTAATTTTATTGATTGTGAAGGAATCGCGCTTATCAAAAGCCTGATAGACCGCGGTGCTTGTCAAGTAAATACGCCGCTGTTCGTGGCCGAGCAGATCAAGAAGTGCGAGTCATGATGAAGAAGGACCATGGAGAGTTTCCTACAGGATTTTGAGGCAGCCGCTTTGCCGCATCTGAGCGCGGCATATAATCTGGCGCGATGGCTGACTCGCAACAACACAGACGCCGAAGACGTGGTGCAGGAAGCTTACCTGCGCGCTTTTAAACACTTCCGCGGCTTTCATGGAACGAACGGGCGGCCGTGGCTACTCGCGATTGTGCGCAATACTTGCTACACCTGGATGCAGCAGAATCGCGCACCTGAACTACGGACCGCTTTCGACGAAGAGATGCATACCATGGCGCAAGATCCTGTGAATCCTGAGACTCTTTTGCTGAAAGAAGCAGATAACGAATTAGTCAGACAAGCCGTGGAAGAGTTGCCCCCCGAGTTTCGAGAGGTGATCGTACTGCGAGAACTCGAGGAGCTATCATATAAACAAATTGCGGCGGTGGTGGAGATTCCTATAGGTACTGTGATGTCACGGCTCGCGCGCGCCCGCAAACGTCTTCAACAGAGCCTCAACAGTCACGGAGACAACGAGACGGTCACGAAGCTGACGGTAGGGG
This sequence comes from Acidobacteriota bacterium, assembly GCA_046727215.1. Lineage (GTDB taxonomy): Bacteria > Acidobacteriota > Blastocatellia > Pyrinomonadales > Pyrinomonadaceae > PSRF01. The sequence continues at coordinate 7,717 of JBKPCC010000018.1, read as the reverse complement.
TTGCTTAAGAACAAAACGCAAACGAGGTAACGTTCAAGAAACTTGACGGCGGACCCACTTCCACAAAGAGAATCTTCTTGACATTAAACGCGCGAATGCCGAAAGCAACACCCTCACTATTCTTGTTGCACCAAACGTGCAAACTCATGCAACTCGACGTTGTTCAGATCGGATATTGCCCAGTAGCTCATGCCTGAACTGGTCCAATGGATCAGATTATATCCCTGGCGTTGGAGTGTGATTTCTCCTGTCGAGCTAGATTGTTCAGCCGGCCAGATATACAGATTGATGTAATGCAAGCGGCGCTGGTAAATGAGTGTCGCCACACTTCTGTTATTCAAATACTCCAATCGGCCACCGTAGAGACGGAAATCCTGACCGGCAAAGTCTTTTACCTGAGGAGCGAAATCCACCTTGCCGTCAAACCAAGGCTTGACTGTGTGCTGATCGGAAGATAGCACGTCGGTCAGATGACTCCCACCGAGCAACAGTGAACGGACGTGGTTCGAGACGACCTCCTGGGCCAGTAGCTCATCGCTGGAAGGACGAATAACTCGCGGCAAGATCCTCCATGTCCCTGCTCCGATCAAGAGGATTAAGGCCAGGGAGGCTCCAACCGTGAGCCAGCGCCAGCCTGCCGGGCGTGGAGACGCTTCGGACTTGGCCTCTTTTCGCACGGATGACTGAATGCGTTTCTTCAGCTTTTCAGATGCAGGATAGTAGAGTGATTTATCCTTCAGAGAAAAACGCAACATTGTTTGGCTACGGTAGGTGCTCGCACAGACATTGCATTCCTGTATATGGCGCTCAACCTCTAGATTGTTGGCCGGATCCAACTCACCATCGACGTAGCCGTGAATCAGTTCCTGTGCTCTTTGGCAACTCACTTAAAACCTCCGCCCGCATGTGATTCGTAAGAGCTTCTTGCAACCGCTTGCGTCCGCGGGCCAGACGCGACATGACCGTACCGAGCGGCAAATCGGTAATTCCAGCGATTTCCTTGTACGACATTTCTTCCAATTCGCGTAGCACCACCACCTCGCGATATTCTACCGGTAATTCTTCCAAGGCTCGTCTCACCATCTGCGTGTCTGCGCTCTGTTGCAGAAGCGCTTCCGGATCCAAATCCTCGCTCTCAATTTCCTCCACCTCATCATCTAGCGGAATGCTGAATTGAGGCGAGCGATTTCGCTGCATCCACGTGTGGCAAGTATTCCGCACGATCGCTAACAACCAGGAGCGCCCGTCAGTACCATGGAAACCTCCAAAGAACTTAAAAGCCCGTAGATAAGCCTCCTGTACAACATCGTCAGCGTCGGAGTCGTTGCGCGTCAGCCAGCGCGCCAGGTTATGAGCTGCGTCCAGGTGCGGTAAGACTGCGTCCTCAAAACTGGCGAGTTTTTCGTGTTGCAATCGCTCTTCCTGTTCGTACTACTAAGCCATCACTACTAAGACCAGTTTCTACCCGTTTTTATTCCCGCCCTTAACTCAATCTCTTTGCCGGGGAATATTGATCGGGAAAGAGTGGTATAGCCCTACGGAGACCGCAAAGTCAGTAACGAGGGCGTACAAGCACGTGGAATTCGAATTTTGAGCGGCTTGCGCGAGGACGTTACCTCAAAAGCAATCCTGCTAGTGGTCAATTAATCCTAAAGAAGGTGATCGAGTTTGAACCCATGCCAATACCAAGAAAGAAAAGAATAAGAGTCATCAAGCTATCAACGGTAAGCGACATCGCTGAATTACAGGTGGCGGCAGTACCAGCAAAAAAACTCCTGAAAGATTCGATGGCTGAGCTGAGGTGTAGCGTCTCCAAATGGGTAGTGGAGTTCAAAGAAAGGCATCGGCCGGATCCGAAGAGTGCGTTTCAAGCTCTATTTAAAGAGTAGACCTCCGGCCGTGAAGCAGGCGAAGTAGGGCGTTACGGAACTTAATGTTAATGGAGCATGACCTAATGTATCGAAGCAACGCAGTCTTTATCACACGTTCTCGGGGCCAGGTTGTCGCCGCAGGAGAAGAGCGACCTGACTGCTTTCTTGCGCGAGCTCTAACTCAGCCATCGTCTTATTGAAAGCAGTTGGGCCGCGAGTCTGGCTGGGAGAGTTTGGGCAGCCCAACCGGGCACAGTTGGTCTTCTCTTATAAATATCGAGCCGCATTGGAAAGTGAAAAATGCGAAACATCCTATTAGGCGTAGTCCTGACGTTGGCGTTGATGTCGATGGCAATTCTCGTGTTAACCATGGCAGGCCTCATTCCGGTGACTGCTGACGGCTCGCATTCGAGACTAGAAGCGAAGATCATGCCAGTTGTGCTGCACGCCTCTATAGCCCGGCGCGCCCCTCGAGAAATAAATCCCGTTTCACTCAATGAAGATAATCTTAAGACCGGAGTCGATATCTATAAGGCGATGTGCGCTAGATGCCACAGTACCCCTGGTGGCGGCCCGAGTGTGTACGGGCAGTCGTTCTATCCACCCGCACCACAGTTACAAGCGGGATTATCGGGATATACCGATTTCCAACTCTTCTGGACCATCAAGCATGGAATAAGGAACACCGGGATGCCGGCGTGGGGAAGCATGCTTTCGGACGAAGAGATCTGGCAGATTGTTACTCTCTTAAAGAACTCACAAGATCTGCCTCCATCCGTTCAAAGCGAATGGGAACGAGCAAAAAGCAAAGCCGCACAAAAATAAGTCTTCGTGTGCGGCGAGACGACTTCCTGGCTCGGTGTGAACATCTGCAACGTGAACGCCCGGCCGCATCGCGCAGTTCCAGCTTCGCTACCTTTTCTAAAAACTCCCGGACGAACGTACGGCGCAAAGAGCGGCTCTTCAGAGTTGCCCTTTTTGACGGAACAGTACGGCCTGCTCAAGTCTATCAATTACGAAATGGCCGAGAAGGTGTTTGCGTTAATCTACAAAGATAAAGTTCTCGACGTTCGCGCTCGGTGACTCACGTACATTGCGGGAATATTTCAGCAGCTTCCTCGGTATGAATAGCTGGAAGCAACAAGGCCGTGTGAATTGAGGCCGGCAGACGGGACAAGCTTTAGCGCTGCTGGTACTCCAACACAGAGACAAGGGAGGATTGAGAAATGTTTAGAGTATCGAAAATGGATGTTTCGCGCGTCGCGTTGGTGATTCTGCTCGGCGTTTTTCTTACCGGCTGCAGTCTTAGTAATGGCGCCGAATACAAGGATGGCCCTGTCAGTTCAGGAAGCCAGTCAAGCGCCCAGCCTGCGGCGAGTCCGGATTCAGACATGTCAAATATGAAGATGCCGGGAAAGCCGACCTCGTCTGGAACGAATGAGAAGGCCGTGAACTCAGCCCCTAACGAGGTGGTAATCGAAAACTTTTCATTTCAGCCGGCCACACTGACAGTTAAGGCTGGCACAAAAGTTACTTGGGTCAACCGCGACGACGTGCCACACACCGCGACCGACACTGACAAACGCTTCAATTCGAAGACCCTGGACACGGACGATCAATTCGCTTTTACGTTCGAACAGCCGGGCACGTACAACTATTACTGCGCCCTCCATCCGAAGATGACGGGTCAAATAATTGTTAAGTAGTTTTTCAAAAGGAGATTCGGTGATGTCAGACGAGCTAAAAAAAGATCGGGGTAACGAAATTGAGCGTCGCAGTTTTCTTAAATGTATGGCTTGGGCAGGTGCGGGCGTCGTTTGGGTAATGAGCGGCGGCGTACTTACTTCCTGCCAGCTCGTGCCGGGGTACAGTCGCAAGGGCGTCTTCAGCTTCGTTCAGATCAGCGACAGCCACATCGGCTTCAACAAAGAGCCGAATCAGGATGTAACGAAGACTTTCCAGGAAGCCGTCAATAAAATAAATGCGCTAGAGGATCAACCGGCGTTCCTGATTCACACCGGGGACATCACTCACCTGTCAAAGCCGGAACAATTTGACACGGCTGCGCAAATTCTCAAAAGCGCGAAAACGAGACAGGTTTACTACGTCCCAGGCGAGCATGATGTGTTCACTGACGATGGGAAGATCTACCTCGAACGATTTGGTCGAGGCACGCAGGGCAGCGGCTGGCAAAGTTTCGATTATGACGGCGTTCATTTTATTGGCCTGATTAATGTCTTGAACCTTAAGCAAGGCAGTGGCACCGGGCTCGGCGGCAATGGCTTCGGTCAACTGGGCCAGGATCAGTTGGAATGGCTGGAGAAGGACGTAAAAGGGCTGTCGAGCAGCACTCCTATCGTCGTCTTTGCGCACATACCTTTGTGGACCATCTATCCTGAGTGGGGCTGGGGAACCGACGACAGCGCACAAGCTCTCTCGTACCTCAAGCGCTTTGGGTCAATAACAGTGCTGAACGGTCACATCCATCAAATCCTGCAAAAGGTGGAAGGCAACGTTACCTTCCACACGGCGCGGTCGACGGCCTTTCCGCAACCGGCGCCGGGTACTGCGCCAACGCCTGGACCGATCAAAGATGTCCCAGCAGACAAACTTCGCAGCGTGCTTGGTTTGACGGATGTCAGGTATGTGGCGAACGGCAGTCCGCTTGCTCTTGTGGACTCGACACTTGTGTGAAACCGTTATTGTTCTGCCCGGCAATTCGCCCCACTTCCACTGGGCCGGCGCCGGGCATAAGTTTTCAAACCAAGCGACAGTCTGGGATTGAGCTGCATGGCCGCTCGGTATGTGGATGAGGCCTCTAGTGAGGAGATTCGAGATGCTTCAGCGTTCACAATTGGTCATTTGTGAGCTTGCGCGGCGAAATCCAGAAATGCTTTTGGGAAGCCGGCAGAAACAATCGGTCTAGCCATATCGTACTAGCCTCTGCAACCTAAGGTTATGTTCTTGATACGTCGTGGAGGGCTTTTCTAAGCCTTAGGTCTGGTGATAAGTACAAACTCATGAAGAGAGTAAATTGGCAAATCTGGGCAGGCTTTGTTCTCAGCCTGGTTGCGGGATTTAGCTACCCGTTTGTATTTGTGCGGTGGCCGATAACGCGTGAATTTCCCTGGGCCAATCTAATCCTGTTCGCGATCGCGATCGTGCTTTTGTTTCTCGGCCTCCGCCGTGCCTTCAAACCTGACAAGAGAATGGTCTCAAAAATCTTCAGCTCTTTGGCGGCGGCGTTTGGCATAATGCTTCTCGCAGCGTTGCTTTTTCTGATCTTCGTGATGGGCTCGTGGCTGCCTCCATCGGCTGGAGCGCCACAGGTCGGAGAGAAGGCGCCCGACTTCACTCTCACTGATGTGAATGATAAGCCGGTCACGCTGGCTCAATTGTTGGCTGAGCCAATTAACAACAAGCCGCCAAAAGCCGTCCTGCTGATTTTTTACCGAGGCTATTGGTGAGGGAATTGTCACTTCGAGTTGCGGAGTTTCCAAAACAATCTGAATAAGTTTATCGACGCCGGAATCCGTGTCGTGGGGATCAGCGTTGATACGCCCGAGAACACTCGCGAGTATATGCTACAAAAAGCCGGCTACACTTTTACTTTTCTTTCGGATCCAAAACTGGACGCAATTGGCCGCTATGATCTGGTTCACGCCAAAGAGCTAGCAAGCGGCAAAGACATTGCACGTCCGGCTGAGTTCCTGCTCGACTCCTCAGGCACAGTTCGCTGGCGCATGGTGACAGAGAACTTTTTTGTGATAGCGCGTCCGGAACAGGTTCTCGAAGCCGCAAAGGCATTGCCGTAAAGCTGGTTCTGACTCTGCGTTGGGTTGCGTCTTAGCGAGAGCTACGACGGTGCTAACCTACTTCCAGTTCCCAATCAAGATAAACAGTGCCTAATAGTGTGGATGTGCGAAAGGTGCTTTCGCATCGCGCTTATACGGTGGATAAAGGTGTGCGATTACGTACGGTTAGCGGCCGACAAGTCGAAATCTATCTCTGTCGTTTCGATCCGGTGTTTTCTAGTGGAACTGATCATAACGAAGCAAAACAACACCTAACCCGATTGCGCACGCTTCTGTCCCGCCGGTAAAAGCGAGAACACTGTTGCGCCTCCCAAAAGACCAAGCACCAAAACGAACTGTATAGCCGAGGCGTTGGAGGCATAGCAGGCGAGGAGGGCGAAGCTTGTCATCACTACGTTGGTCACCACACAGACCCACCGAAGCCCTCGAGCAGTCTCACCATAAGCGCGCCGCAGCAGATTGAGAGCGCCGGTTAATATGATCGCCAAGCCGCCGCTGGCGAACCATACGGCTGCTGCGGTCAGGTGTACGAAAACTCGCGGCGTGGCAGCAATGTGAACCGCTCCCAGCGCGACTATCCCGAGGCTTAATATGAAATACACGTGGCGCATTCGATCCTCGGAGTCAAACAGGAAGAAGCCTTGAACGAAATGCCGTTCCAGATGGCTACCGTCCATCTCCCACTTACAACAGCGATCGCCAGTCCGGGTGTGTTTGTTTCCTGCAGTTCCTTGCGAGCAGCTGCCTGTAAGGATTGGAAGTTTGGCTTGGACTGTTGAGCACAGGTTGGCCCAATTGTTGCGCCTATCAGCAGAATGCTCGAAAGCAAACGAAGGCAGCGAAGAGACATGTAAGTCACCAAACTCCAGGCGAAAAGCGGAACGGTATACTAGCCGTTCAATCGTTCGGCTTGGACCTGAAAATCGATAGTTCGTAATTCTGCTCTACTGTAAGGCCCCCTGACAATCCCTAATCAGCCGACAGTAAGATAACCGCAGCGAATTTGGCATTAGCAGATAACATGGTCCATGCCCCCGCGTTTAACTTTGCCCGTACTCGTGAGTGGTCGAATCCTGTACGGTCTCCTGAGTTTCGTATTTCCAAGACGGCCAGGAAGATCATTCTTCGATGAGGACGACTCTTGAGTTCGGGATGATACTAGTGATTACTCCCGAGTTGCTTTTGTCTTCGCGGTGTCGATCGCGGGAACCAAAATGTCCCTGACGTAATGCCAATACGGAACCAGCGCGAGCGCCGCGCGAGCATACTGCTCTGCCGCAACTAAATCCGGCGTAGTTCGGTAAAAGTTTGAACCAGCCAGACTCATCAGACACTCTGGCTCTCCCCACGAGGGGATTAGGGGATCGCGGACGACGCTCTTGCGTGCGCGTGCGGACTTCACCCCCTTCTGATACGACTCAATAGCCGCATCAATGGCCTTATTCGGTCCCTCTCCACGCTGCCGTGATAGATAGGTACGAACAGGCCCCAATACCCATAAGACGCGGGGGTTCTCAGGTTCTGCCGCTTCTGCCTCGTTTATGTATGAGATTGCTCGGTTCACCGACTCGCGCATGCGTGCGGGGTCCTTGAACTCTCCTGCAATGGTGGGGTTTGTCACGTAGAGGAACATCAGACGCCCAAGAGTCGCTCCGGCCGACGCCTTGGCGTCAACGAACGCCGGGTCCTTCACCATTGCCGCTTCGAATTCCGAAACTGCCAGTTTGAGATCATGCTCAAGTTCGGTGGCATCAACTTTCTCGTTAGACCCATTCAGTGCTCGCCGCCACATCGCAAAGCCCCGCCAGTATCGCACCTTGGCTCCAAGCTTCTTGTCATCGACAAACGGTTCCAAGTCAGTGTAGAGCCGCTTCAGTGCTGGCCGATCACCCTCATAATCCGCTCGTTGGATTTGCACAACGAGCTTGGTGATTTGGTCACGCCGAGATTCGAGAGGCGCCGCCACAACTGACGCCACCAACACGACACACAAGGCGATCCACTTCAACACAAACATCGTCTACACCTCCC
>JBKPCC010000017.1:0-27183 GCA_046727215.1 Acidobacteriota bacterium | reverse complement strand
CCGTATTCTCTGCACAGAAGACGATGCAGATACTCGTGAACTAATTATCTACATACTACAGGACAAGGGCTATGAAGTGCTCTGTGTTGAGACTGCTGAAGAGGCTATCAAGCTCGCCAAAGCACAATCCTTTGACCTTTTCCTTGTCGATAGCTGGCTACCTGATTCTTCCGGGCCGATGCTCACTAAAAAGATTCGGGAGTTTGATCCCAAGACGCCGATCTTGTTTTACTCAGCAGCTGCGTTCGAGGCTGATAAGGAAGCGGCAAGCGGCGCCGGAGCGCAAGGATACTTGATCAAGCCAGTTCAAAATGAGGAACTGGTTGCTGAAGTAATCAGGCTGATCGAGCAATCGAAGGTTGGGAAGCCTATTCGCGTCGTTTAGCATCAAATTATGAAGCTGGGGCTCGCGGTCAACTAAAAACCACTTTTCAGCGATTCTAGGTATTCTGGGTTTTCTAGGTTCCTCTATATAGGTAAACCTAGCATACCCAGAATTTTTCCTAATAAAATCACTATGTTTTGGGCCGCGAAAAATTGTGGGGCAAAAACAGCAAAAGAGAGTTTGCGGTCCTAGTTGCCGCCGTTACAAAACGTGACTATTCTCGCGCGCGTACGAAAAGGTGTAGTGACGTTTTTGTGTGCCGCTTGTGTGCCGACACAGCCAGAAAGACCATCACAGACCAGTACGTTAGGTTGTCGAAACCCTGACAAAACCGTACTATCTGGACAGGGCGAGAAAGAAGAATCCGGTACTATCTTGACTGTGGATCAAGAGGTCCTGGGTTCAAATCCCAGTAGCCGCCCCACCAAGAAACACCTGCCACTCATCGCAATTTCGAGCGTGATTTACTGAATTTAGGCGGGAGACTTTTATGCCTGATGAACAAAGAGTAGCCAACAATTCGCAGACATATCTTGCAGATGCCGAAACGTTTTCATTCGAAACTGTAGAGCATCTAAACGGGCAGGCGACAGTCGTTCGATTTCAGTTGGATAATTCCAGATACCATGCCGGCGACGTGCTACTGGTCCTGTCGGGTACAGAAATTCATTTTCACGGAATGATCAGTCAGATCAGTGATGGTTGGGCCATCGCAAGTGATCGGCGAGGCTCCTTGCTTCCGGCGACGATCCAGTGAATGGTAAGTGGTGAATGTCAATGGAATCGATTACGAGGCGCAATCACCATTTACTATTCACCATTCACCATTCACGACTCACCTGTAGTATCCAGAAGGAGACGAAACTTCAACTCCTGGAGTCGAAGAGCGAACTGTGATCTTGTGGAATCCCTTGTTCGCGTGAGTCGATAGGAAAGTAAGCGCCACCTGCCTTTCTAACGCGCGGTCCAGTTCTCGAATGAATGGAGCAAAGCTCACCGGAATTCCTGTTCCCTGAAAGAAAGCCCGTCCACCACTGTCATCCGCAAGTTTCTGCAACGAACTTTGAGCGTTGCTGATCAACAGCGGAAAATTCGCCGCTGCTACTGTCGGCGCAAAGAACGAATAGACCGCAATACTTTTTCGCTGGGCCTCATTAATTGCCCTTTGCAAGTCTAAGCTCTGCGTGGGTGAGCTGGAATCGACTCCACGCGAAGTATCAAGACCGTCAGATAACAACAAGATCGCCCGGCGTCCCGCAGGTTGTGATTCAAATCTCTTTATCGCCTCTATCACTTCAACGTAAGGGTTGTAAGGCGCCGCACTGGCGAGTCCATTTGGTGGCCGCAACGCTTTTGCCGCTTTTTCCAGATCCGTAGTGAATTTTTGTCTCATCTGGAGCGTGCCCGTTCTTATATAGCCGATCATCACGCGCGAGCCGCGCGGAAGCCTGCGAACGAACTCAGCCAATGCTTTCATCTCGTTGCCAATCGAAGGCACCAAATCATCCTGAACAAGTATCGCAAGCGTTATCGGCGAATTTGTCGCCATCGCCCTTATCGATAACACCGTCTGCGGCTCGCCGTCTTCACTGACAGTCAGATCGATAGTCTGAATCTCTGCTTCCGGCTTGGCGTCTTTTACGTGAATAGTCAGTGGAATCGTAACCGGCCTGCCTGAACTGCGCGCGGATTCAGGAGAGCTGATTGCGCTCGTTTGCGCTGACGTGTGCTCGCACGCCATCCCCGCCAGTAAACATAAAGTCATCAGAGCAAATAGTTTCCGTAGCTGCTTCATTGCTCGTTTCCTCTGCGCTTTGTGCGCATTATACAGTGATACAAACGAATTATGCTCGTACCTTCCTGATGGAACCCTGGTGAAGTTGAGCACTAAAGGCTAAGATCGGTCACAAATAATAAGCGCGTTCGGCGTCTCGCGAATGGATCTCGCTCCCTTGGATTCAGTCCAGATGCCAAAGGTCGCCTGAGTTTAAAAGATGGCCCAATTAAAAAAAGGAAAGTTGAGTGGCACCGATGAAGCCTTTTGGAAGCTATTGACTTGGGCGCCATGGTTCGCTTTTGCAATTCTTTCCCTCCCGTTACCGATTATCTTTCTCCTGCTATTCATAACCGCTGCGGCTACCGACACAGCTGCCTGGTATCTGCTGCTGAGTTTCGTGTCCCTCGGAGTTGGAACGGTCGTCGGTCTCATAGCCATAGTCTTATTGCTGCTCTACCGACGGAACTGGTTGCACAATCTTCGGAATCGCCTCGCCGCAGATGGAATCACCGCAAATGAAGTTACCTGGTTTACGCCTGAACTAACTTCAGCCGAGCGTCGGGCCCTCAATGAAATTCAAGGTCAGAATGCCCTTCTCGGTGACGCATATCTCGAGACGCTTGCTACGAGGCTTATGGCCACACGCATAAGGTCGCGGGCTCGCCGAGAATTAATTCGCGTCGAAAGACGCATCAATCGTGCGCGTCTTCTGCGTGGCGTGGACGCCACTCAGCTCGTACAGGATTTGCAATCGGATCGAGACCGCTATGCGAAGTTACAATCTGAAGCGGACCAGAGACTGGTTGAAGCTCAACACCGATTACAGTCGATTGAAGCAGCGGCCAGCCGCGACTTGAATGAGGGCGAAACTGAACTAATGTTGCAGCGCTTGGCTACCGCGCAGGAAACTCTTCCGCTAGTTTTAGAAATGGCTAAACTCGAAGAGAACGCTGCCAGGAACAACCGTCTTACCATCCAGGGCGATATCACGGCTGAGTCGTGATGGCGAAAGACCGCGACATGTTCTTTAGACGATAGACACCGGGCGCCAGTCGCTCTGCGAACTGCTCATCCACTAACCCCCAGTTCCCTAACCCCGCTTCCGCTGCCCCTAGTCCGGTTACGCGTGCAAGTTCTCCGCGGCTCTCTAAACCGGCACTAATAAGATACGCTCGTGCGATCTCCTTTAAAGCCTGCTCACGCGAAACCTTTCCCCGCAATTCACTCCCGAACCTCGTTTCGGACAGCGACCAAATGTAGGTGAACGAAGGTTTGTAAGTAACGTCAGTCGGCAGCACCTTCATCGTGCGCTGAAGTTCATCTAAGGCTCGGCTAAACCTGGTCCGTTCGAACAAGCGACTTTCCTGCCGTAAATCCGATGTTGCCATTTCCCATTCGCGCCGCAACACTTTTAGGACTGCCAAGGCATCGGCAGACAAAGTCGAGGTCTCACGGTCACGTGATATGCCCCATAAGGCATTGAAGAACGGTATCAGTCTTCGCGCTGCGAAGGTGGCTTTCCCTTTAATGAGCTTGCCATAGTAAACACGGCCTCGCCGCATTAGTTCATCTTTGATGGTCCAGGCTAAATTTGCTTCCGGATCCTTTTGCACATTCCGTGGCATCTGCGCATCACGGCGCCCACAAACTGCGAGGTACAACGATGGGCCGGGTCGTCGTATATCCGTCAGAGCAGTACAAAACCCAACATCCTCGATAAACCTTTCAGCCTCGGCGACATCCTCAATCCGCAGATCAGTCTCGCGCCGCCACATGCGGTCGCGGTAGGTTTCAACCTCCTCTGGCAAAACCAGCGAATATCGCATTCAGTCAGGAACTTGGCAGATTGAATTGGCAAACCCTAGTCAATTTGACTGAAGCGGTCAAATCCAGGGGACCTCGATAAGCAGTACGAATTCATTAAACCTCGTATCCCCAACAACTTGGCTTCAATCTACGGAAGTGGCATGTCCCATGCACTTAAGCGGACCGCGCAGTTCTGTACTTCACTGCGATGGATTGTGAACTTGAACGAATGTTTGAGGTGGATTCGATGAAGAGTAGAAGACGGTCCAGAAGCCTGACCTGGCTGGTCACTTGCTCCCTTGTATTGAGCTTGCTAGGTGGCATCTTACTGGACGACCGGGCGCAAGCTTCCGGGAACCGTGGCAACGGCAACGGCAACGGCAACGTTAACGTTGGTCACGTCGACAAACTAACGCCCAGCTTGCGCGCAAAACTGACGCGCTCTAACAGTTCGCAGGGAAATGATGATGTGAAGGTCATTCTGCAACTGAACGATAAGCCGAGCGTCCAACTGAAAGCTCTCTTGAGAAGCAATGGAATCAAAATCAAGAGACAATTCGCAAACTTAGACGCGTTCGCGCTTCAGATGCCGCAGTCGGTTGCTGACTCGCTTGCCGCTTTTCCCGAAGTAGAGTTCCTGGCCTACGACGACGATGTTCGTACGCTTGCTGGTCACGTCAGTGAGACAACCGGCGCCGACAACGTTCGATCGATGTTTCCAGGACTGGCACTCGACGGCACGGGTATTGGCATTGCCATCGTTGACTCGGGAATTTATCCCGATCACATTTCCTTCCTCGCATCAGGCACAAATCGATCACGTATCGTAAACAGCGTTGATTTCACCGGTGAGGGCCGTACTGACGACCCCTATGGCCATGGCACATTCGTCGCGTCCGCCGCCGCTGGAAACGGTGCTGTATCTCATGGCAAATACATCGGTATCGCCCCCAACGCGAACATTCTTAACCTTCGAGTTTTGAATTCGCAGGGACTCGGGACAGTCTCGAGCGTGTTGGATGCAGTCAATTGGCTGCTCAGCAATCGCAGTCTCTATAACGTTCGCGTTGTCAACATGAGCTTGGGAATGCCTGCGGTCAATTCGTACCGCTACGACCCGTTATGCCTTGCTGTTCGCAAGCTGGTGGACTCAGGCGTTGTTGTCGTTGCGGCTGCCGGTAACAACGGCAAGAACAGTCTCGGTCAGAAAGTGTATGGACAAATTCACTCGCCTGGTGTTGATCCATCCGTGATCACCGTCGGTGCAGTCGATAGCCATGGATCAGACACCCGGACCGACGACAACATCGCCAGCTACAGTTCAAGGGGACCAACCAGAAGTTACTATACTGACGAGAACGGTGCGAAGCACTACGACAATCTGATCAAGCCTGACATTGCCGCACCCGGCAATAAGCTGGTATTTGCGGAATCGCCGAATAACCTTCTTTGTCAGGAGAATCCTTCTCTTGCCACGAATGTGAGTCCCATAGATAACCGCGCTGAAATGAAACTCAGCGGAACGTCTGTGGCCTCACCTCTAGTGGCAGGCGCTGCTGCGTTGATGCTTCAGGCCAACCCTTCACTAACGCCAAATCTGGTGAAGGCTCTCTTGATGTACACCGCACAGCAACTTCCGAATGCGAACATGCTTGAACAAGGCGCCGGCGAGCTCAACATCGATGGGGCAGTGCGACTCGCAAGGTTAGTCCGAACGGATTTGAGTTCTAGCACATTGCTGGGCGCACCTTTGCTTGGCTCGTTAACTCCGCCTATTCCGCAGTCCACGATTGGAAACTACACGTTTACCTGGTCTCAGGGACTGATTCTAGGCGGGACTTACGCAACGGGTACGACCCTTATCACACAATATCAAGGGATTTATGGACAAGGCGTGCTGTTGAGCGACGGCGTGTTGCTCAGTGATGGCGTGCTCTTAAGCGATGGCGTGTTGTTGAGTGACGGCGTACTGCTCGGCGACACGATCGTCACCAGCAATGGAACGACGATGGGAACAGGGGCTTACTTCTGCGCAACCGGAGTATTGCTCAGCGATGGAGTCCTACTCTCGGATGGCGTGCTCTTAGGCGATGGAGTGTTGTTGAGCGACGGTGTACTGCTCAGCGACGGCGTTCTCCTCAGCGATGCGGTTCTTCAAGCCTACTCAGCAATGATAGGCGGAGACGCAACAGATGCAATGGAAATTGAGGTTGATACGGGAACTGAGTATACGGGCTACTAACTTACCGTAAACACAGGAACCATTTGTGAATAGCCCACTGTACAAAAGGAAAGGTCACACAATGTATCAACAAAATGCTCTCGCAAAGATGCACGCCGCTCCAATCAGTAGTTCATTCGCCGCGGTCGCGTTGACCGTCAGCGCTTTGAAACCAGCGCACCAGCAAGAGGCCCTTGCATTCCTCAGTCAGCGGCCAATCCATACCGTAGCAATGGTTGGGTTCATAACTGATAACGGTATTGAAAGCCCACTTAACCGCGGCACCTTCTATGGCTGTCGCAACCAGAACGGCGAGTTGGAGGGCGTTGCGTTGATTGGTCACGCAATCCTGATGGAAACCCGCACGACTCGCGCAGTTCAGGCCTTTGCAAACATTGCCCAGAGCCTTGGTTCAAGTCACATGATTATGGGCGAGCAACAGCAAGTGGAAGAATTTTGGGATTGTTACGCAAAGCGCGGACAAGACTTTCGCCTGGCCTGCCGCGAGATGTTATTCGAACTGCGATGGCCAGCGGCAGTACAAGAAGAGGTGCCGGCTTTACGGCGCGCAACCTCAGACGATCTGGATCTGGTAATGCCGGTGCAAGCGGAATTGGCAAAACAGGAGAGTGGTATGGATCCTCGTCAAACTGATCCGCAGGGCTTCGAAGCTCGGTGCCGGCGACGAATCGAACAAGGGAGAACCTGGGTGTTGGTCGATAATCGGAAGCTAATCTTCAAAACTGAGGTTGTCTCTGATACACCTGACGTTGCGTATCTCGAAGGTGTTTGGGTTAACCCGTCTGAACGAGGCAAGAACTACGGCGTTCGATGCCTCTCGGATCTTTGCCACAGATTGCTTCAAACCAAGACCTCGATCTGCCTCCTGGTGAACGTAGAAAACGAAGCGGGCCAGTCAATCTATAAGAAAGCTGGATTCCGACTTCAAAGCACATACGACACGATATTTCTACGGCAAAAGAGCCAGGTTGAGGATCTTTCGTTAGTGCAATAGACGGCCATACGGCTTTCGCGACTGAAGTAGTGACCATTCCGGGCCCATGGGCGTCTTGAAACGCATGGGCCCCTTTTCGTTTCCAGGAACACGCGCGTGCCCCATGGGTAAATTAATCTCGACAGGTGTGAAGGCGCTGTTGTAGACTGATTTTGCCGTTTTCTGACTCTCTTGACGGCGTTCTCACGCTGCACACGTTAACTTACCTGGCTTGTTTTCTTGCCCCGGAACCAGCGCCGATCTTCCGGCTTAGGCAATGAATCACAAACGACTAGCAAAAGCGTACAAATGGGCCATCATTGGCGCCGGCGCCCTTGTTTGGGTTAGTTGTCTGCGTGATCTAAGAACGAGTGAGCTAGACCAGCGCTTCCTGTTCTTGTCGCTGATCACCCTCGGCTGCGGCTCGCGCATAACTATCAGGATCCCCCGTGTAAAGGGTCTTATTTCCGTTTCCGACACATTCATTTTTCTGGCCGTGCTTCTATTCGATCAGAACGCGGCTGTGCTACTCGCAGGCGCCGAAGGTCTTTGTTCTTCAGTCAGGTTCAGCAAGAAGTTTACGACCGTTCTATTCAATACGGCTGTAATGTCTTGCTCGACGTTTTTGGCGGCTTCAGCGGTGATTTCCGTTTTTGGACCGCAACCTTTCGTCGACAGGCCGGGTGATTTCGTTGCGTCTCTGACACTGCTCGCCTTTGTTCAGTATGCCGCAAACTCAGGCATTGTTGCCGTCGGAGCGGCGCTGATGACGAATCAGCCTCTGTGGACCACCTGGAAAGATGGCTTCCTCTGGACTTCCCTTACCTACTTTGCCGGTGCATCGGCGGCCGGAGTTGCAGGAAAACTGATCGAAGTGGTCGGGTTTTATGCCGTGCTGGCGACCGCTCCTGTCATAGCAGTGCTGTACTTTACCTATTGCACTTACCTCAAGAACATCGAATCTTCAAAAGCGCAAGCCGAGCAGGCAGAACGGCACATGCTTGCGCTACGCGAAAGCGAAGAAAAATTTCGTAGCGCGTTCGATCATGCAGCTGGTATGGCGCTAGTCGCACCTGACGGTAAGTGGATCCAGGTTAATCGGTCGCTCTCAGAGATCCTCGGCTATTCGGAAAAAGAACTGCTGGGAATAGACTTTCAAACGCTCACACACCACAGTGACGTTCATTCCATACTCGAGCAGTTAAATAAACTTCAATCCGGTGCTGCTACCAGCTTGCAGATGGAGAAAAGGTTTCTCCACAAGAATGGCGATGTAATTTGGGTTCTTCTGAGCGTAACCGGTGTGCATCATGCCGGCCAGGATTCTCGCAATTTTATTTTCCAGATTCAGGACATTACAGATCGGAAACGTGCTGAGGAGCGATTGGTGCACGACGCGTTTCACGATGCGCTCACAGGCCTCCCGAACCGCGTGCTGTTCATGGACCACCTGAAACAGTCCTTGGCCAGAGCGAAAGGACGAAAGCATCTTCCTTTTGCAGTTTTGTTTCTCGATTTCGATCGTTTCAAGCTCATCAATGACAGCCTTGGTCACATGGTTGGAGATCAGCTGCTGATAACAATTGCCGGAAGACTAAAAGCGAATGTGCGCCCGGGAGACACCGTTGCTCGCCTGGGAGGAGATGAGTTCACGATTCTCCTCGAGGATCTCAATCAGAGCAATGAGGTCGAGGTTATAGCCACGCGACTTCTGAAGAGCCTATCGCTACCGTTTAACCTGTCTGGCCATGAAGTCTTCACCACAGCGAGTATTGGGATTGCCCACAGCACAATGGGTTATCACTACGCAGAGGATATGCTGCGCGATGCGGATATCGCGATGTATCGAGCCAAGACTTTAGGTAAGGCCCGGTTCGAAATTTTCGATCCATCGATGCACGCCACGGCCGTGAATCTTCTACGTATTGAAACGGATTTATGGCGCGCGATAGAACGCGACGAACTGTATCTCGAGTATCAGCCGATCGTCTCGCTCGAGAACGGCAAGATTGCCGGCTTCGAGGCTCTGCTGCGCTGGCAACATCCATCGCTTGGCGTCGTTCCGCCCTCTGAGTTTATTGCGGTTGCAGAAGAAACAGGACTGATTATCCCCATTGGGACCTGGATTCTGGAGGAAGCAGCTCGTCAAGTTCGACGCTGGAAAGACGACGCCGAACTTCACCTGGATACATTTATCAGCGTGAACCTCTCAGCAAAACAGTTCATGAAAACGGATTTCGCTGCCGAGGTAAGACGAATAATCAACACGATGGAGATTAGCCCCGCCAATATTAAACTTGAAATTACAGAAAGCATGGTTATGAACAAAGTGGAATCAACTATCACCATGCTAAAGCAATTGAAAGAAATAGGTGTTGAAACAAGCATCGACGATTTTGGCACCGGCTACTCATCGCTTAGCTACCTTCCCCGTTTCCCGATCTCGACTCTCAAGGTGGATCGCTCATTTGTGAATTCGATCAGCGAGAACAACGAGAACCTCGAAATCGTGCGCACAATCATCGCGTTGGCGCATAATCTGCGAATGAAGGTGATTGCGGAAGGCGTCGAATCATCTGATCAAATTGCACACTTGCGCCGCATGAAATGCGAGTACGCACAAGGCTTTTTCTTCTCTCGTCCTCTAAAGGCAAATGAGGCTGCCGCTCTTATCAGAAACGACAACGTTTACCCGATGATGCCCCTGGACCGAATCATCGAATACGCCGATACCGCGATCGCCTAGACAGACCCAGCCACTCATTATTCCAGAGCACGTCATCCTTCGCTCTCAAATTGATGATCTATCCTGCCAATCTGAATGCCGATGACAGAGTTGCAAGCCGTGTGATTAGGTGCAAGTTAGCCTAAGTGTTGATTAGCTGGTACTTAGTCGATAACTACACTCGTGGTATGCCAAGTGCAAATAACTGATCGCCTGCCCGGATTCCACAGGCGCTAATCTCACCCCGACTCAAGAACCATGTCAGAAGCAAATAGAGAACAGTTTTCAAAAGTCGAAAGACCGTCGGCACTCGGTGAGCTTGCAGGCGCTGCGCACGATTTTAACAATACACTCGCAGCAATACTTGGACGCGCTCAGCTGTTACTCCGTACTGACGATCCTGAAAAGATCAAGCATGGACTCAACCTGATCATAAAGACGGCTGAAGATGGAGCTAAAACCGTCAAGCGAATTCGCGACTTCTCTTTCACCTCCCCAGAGCAACGGGTTTGACTGTATTCGCAACGACAATCGCCAAAAATAAAATGGGCCGGCAAAATAAATCCGCCGGCCCAATCGTCTTCTTAGACGCTGTTTCAATTACGAGGCGCTGATGCGCGAATCACAACCTCAGTTCCACGATCCAGTTCGAGATCATCTCGACCCTGAACGTAGACGGATCCCGCACCGCCACCCGCGCCAACGATCGCGCCAATGGCTGCACCTTTACCTCCTCCAGCGATAGCACCGATGATTGCGCCAACAGCCGTTCCGATCGCGGCGCGCTGGGCAGTCTTCGTGCTTTGACTGCTATCCCTGACGGTTCCTTCGTTATCAACTTTTACTGTTTCGCCATTCACTGTCCTCACGCTTTCAAGAATGCCAGCGAATGGATAGGATTGACCGTCCGGCGTGCGAATGGTGTCGAAGTCCAAGGTCATCTGCGCACGGCCAGTAAGTCTGCCGCTGCGTTCGACACTTGTGACATGACCTTCTAGCTGAGCGCCGGCAAGCCTCGAAGCCTGACGAACAGTCATGGTGAACCTATCACCTTCACGAACGTCCTTGGTAGAGAGTGGCTGGTCCAGAGTAGCGACTATCTCTTCGCCGTCGTTAACTATGAACGTACCACTGTCAGTCCTCGGATACGACGATGGATAAGGATTAGTTGTGCCGTTGTAGATGTCAAACCTGGCAACATCAGACGTTCGGTCATAAACGCTGCGGACCTCAGCCGGATTGCTCAGCCCTTCAATGTACACCCGCCGTGTCACCTCAAGTGCTCGCCCATTGTCTATAGGTCTAAAGATCGCGTTGAATTCTGTAGAGCGATCGCCGACCGTATTAACGATAAGCTGATCACCTGACAGCGTCGCTCGTGCCCTTAT
Organism: Acidobacteriota bacterium; assembly: GCA_046727215.1. Taxonomy (GTDB): domain Bacteria; phylum Acidobacteriota; class Blastocatellia; order Pyrinomonadales; family Pyrinomonadaceae; genus PSRF01. The sequence goes on along the minus strand of JBKPCC010000017.1, from coordinate 15,887 downwards.
CGTGCGGCCGTTTGGAGTCGTCTCAACTCGCTCGCTGCCATCAGCGTCAAAGGTGATTTGCGGTGCGCGCGAAGATGCGATCGTTATGGTCCTACCACGCCGGTCGATTGCGATTTGATCCGGTGCTTCGAGACGAGATGCCAGACGATCGCGTACCCGCTGGCGATCCGAGTAGGGCAGCGATTGCGCAGCCCGATCCGCTTGCACAGTCGGATCATCACTGCGCGATGGATTCAGCCGATAGGTACCGGTCAAAACGTTGCGGCCATACGTTTGGTCGTTGGGATAAGTCGGGTAGTTCGTTGGATATTCTGGATAGTTCGGATTGTACGCGCCCGATGACCATGAGACGCCGAAAGCGCGGGCTAACTCATTGAGATCTGGTCGTAAATTGGACCAATCAGTCTGCACCCTGGCATTAGGCCGCACAGAGCTCAAAAGGCTGTCTATTCTCGATGCCTGGTCCAGCACTGCCTGAACGTCGCTGCTATTCGCTTGGCGACGATCAACGTTCGTGCTCAGCCGGTAGACCGCGTTTTGAAAATCCGATGATGCTCTAGTCAGATCCTGTTGTGTCCTCGAATTGTAGACTCGGCCTCGGTTCATCCAATCGTTCAGATCTGATTGGAACGAGGTTGCGCGACTCTCGATCCTCGAAACCAGATCGCGGATATATCGATTGTTGCCCTGATAGACTGGTCGTTGCGCGAATGCACTTGTACTGATTAACAAGAGCGCAGCGACCGAAATTAATTTGCTTAACCTTTGCATTTTGACTTGCCTCCTCGTGGTGAATACATTCCCACCTTATCAGACCTTCATCACTCAAGAGGCGTGCCGCCGCTGTATCCCGTAGCAATATAGGTATTTGAACGGTTAAAACAGGCACAAAATCGGCCCCTTTGCGACCCTCCAGGCCGACCACGGTCAAAACCGTACAGAAAGCGTAAAAAAACGACACATCACAGCCCGTAGCCAGGTTGCACGAAACGGACTGGATTTAGCCTCGAAACCTCACATTTTGGGATGTACGCGGTGTGCTATTCTTTCTGAGCACAGGAGGCTGACGTGATAAACAACGCCGCGAAGCAAGCAACCGTCTACTTTGCTGAAAACGACTTCTTCATCGGAGTAACACCTTCAGGACACGCGGTGACACTCGACACGAACAGCGAACGTTCAGCGGCTCCGTCTCCTGCCGACCTGCTGTTAATTGCCCTTGGCAGTTGCACTGGCGTAGATGTCATCTGCATCTTAAAGAAGAAACGCCAGCACGTTACGGATTATCGCGTCGAGGTCACTGGCGAGAGGCGCGACGAACATCCACGCGGTTTCAAACTACTAAGAGTGCGTCATCTCGTGACAGGCCATAATATTTCCGCTCAGGCAGTTGCTCAGGCAATCGAATTGTCTGACAAGAAGTATTGCAGCGTGGCCGCAACACTCAGACCTGCCGCAGAAATCCTTTCGAGTTTTGAAATCATCGAAGAAAACCATGTCGAGTGAGCTTGTATTCATCATAACTCGTGCACCAAACACCAAGGTCTTCGTGAAGCTAACATTTGCTATCGTTTTCTCCTTCGCGCTTGCAATTGCGCCGAACGTTTGGGCTGCGGTTCCTCAAAAGGCTGGTGATAACGCCCTTTCCTCCGTTCGGCAAAGCGATGCGGCGGCGCGTGACGCTAGTCGAAAACTAGTAAGACAAACTGTGTCGGAACACATGAGGCGAGCTTCAATCTACATGGCGAACCGAGCATTTGCCGAAGCGCGCGAACATTGGCAGGCCGTCATCAATTTCTATCCACAGGATGCACGAGTGCCCGAGGCTCTGCTGGGTATTGGTCGTTCTTATTTTCAATCTCGCGCCTATCAAGACGCATTTGTTGTTTTTGATCGACTCGCACATGAGTTTCCATCAGTGAAGGAAGGGCGGGAGGGACTCAATTACAGCGCTGCGGCATCACTTCGTTTGGGACGGTTCGATGACGCAGTTAACCGTTATATTGACTACATCAACAGGTATCCGACTGGAGAGCGGATCGAGACCGCCCATCTCAATGTCATTGATACATTGCGGGAAGCAAACCGTTCGGATGAATCGCTAACTTGGATTGCTAAGACTAAACAGCGGTTTGCCGGAACTGCAACCGAAACCAACGCAGTTTTCGCTAAGCTTCGCCTGCACATTTCTGAGCGCCAGTGGGCGCAGGCGATTGCAGTCGCTGATCAGTTGCGCACGATGAGCATGCAAAAAGGGACGTTGACGAGTCCGGCCGAAATTGCATATCTCAGGGCGTTCAGCCTCGAACAACTGGGAAAGAAAGCGGAAGCCTTTTCAGCCTATGGTTTGCTCGCTGATGGTCTGGATTCATACTATGGTGGTTTAGCAACGGAAAGAATGCGGGCCCTCGCTGATGATCCCGTTCGCCGGTCTGTCGTTACGCAGCGACTCGCGACAGTGACGTCAACTGCTGCTGCAGCGGACTCCGATTATCCGGCGCCTTATCGCGAATCAATTCTGCGAACCTCAAAAGCCAAGAAATTGGATCCACGGTTTGTTCTTGCTCTGATGAAGCAGGAAAGTGTCTTTCGTCCAACGGCGAAGTCACAGTCGGGCGCTCGAGGACTGCTTCAGCTGACAATGGACGCCGCGGAAAAGTACGCGTCTGGCGCCGGGTTAATAGGTCTTCAGGAGTACCAGTTGTATCAACCCGAAGCATCGATCAAACTGGGAATCGAATATTTAACCCAACTCTCAAGAATGTTTCCTCAGATGCTCGAAGCGGTCGCGGCTTCGTACAACGGTGGTGAGGACAACGTCGCGCGTTGGGTCAAGCGCGCAGGAAATAACGACCCCGGTGTATTCACCGCTGAAGTCGGTTTTGATGAGACCAAAGCCTATGTCCAAAAGGTGATGGCAAACTATCGGGTGTACAAACAGCTCTACACCGCTGACCTCGTGAGAAGATAAATCACGGCTCGGGACAGAAGCCACGGTCGTTGAATCCTGTCGCCCGTTCACGTCGCTGCAACGGATCTGTCGAACGAGGACGAGGTAGAATTCCCAGTTTTACCAACGCCGAATAATATTCGTAACGAATCGTCACTTCACCGACGGGACGAGAATCGAGTTCCATCTGAATCCAACGAACATCATTTTGCACTGATCGGCCAATTCCAGTGGCCGCGTACTCATCATCAGCGCGCGGCGAGACGGCCGGTGAGCGGTCCCGTTCCTTGTTTCCGGAAGACTGCGGCTGCGCTTCTGCTCTGTCACTCTTCTGGCGGTCTTCCCCAGACGTTTTCGGAGGCGTTAAGATCGGAATAGGTTTTGACGATCGCTCGCGGAAGAATACTGCGGAAATGAGCCCAAGATTCGCAGGTTGTCCAAGCCTGGAAGCATACGAGTCTTCTTCCGTCGTGAAGTAGAAGCGACGTGCTCGTTCTGAACTCATTTGCCAACCGCCTATCGTAATCGTTTCATAAGGCTCAATCACCCACTTGCTTGCATTCCAAGCCGTGGTCCGGCGAGCATCAATCGAATTCAAGCCGTCTACAGTCAGCGCTACGGCTATACGAACAGGCAATGGATTTCTCAGCCTGATTTCATATTCGGCGCCCTTCAAAGCCTCTACATAAGTCCGGCCATGAGCGTAATACTCCTCAATCGGCCGGCCATTAACGAGAACCTGTGCTTCAAAGCGAGCCGGATAGGGCCAGCTACGGTCCTGTTGAGCCACCAGGTGGTTCTCTGTCGCTGACGCGGCTTTTGACGGCGTACTGCCTAATGCCCAAACAGAAATGACCATGATCCCGAATGCGACACAACCCAAAACAGTGCTGTTCATGAAGGTGTTCTCCTTATGCGGTGAGACTCGTCCGATAAAGGAACGCTTTCGCAACGCTTTCTTGCACGCGATTTGCGGTACCGCCGGCCCGAGGTGAGGCGCCTTGGTACCGCCAGACTCAACATGGCCCGTGGCCCACGATTTTTGCTTTACTCGATTACTCGGCAAGCGATTTAACAACAGCTTGGCACACGCGTTGAGTATAATTGGCACGATCGCTACAATACGCCGAATTATTTATACCCCCCAACGAGTACTTTTGTGACAGTAGGAGAGACGGAATGGAATATGCGCTAACCGCTACAAAGAACGAAGCACGTGCGGGCTCGTTTTATGATCGGATTGCCAGCCTTTACGACTTCTCTTTCAAACTTAACGGTTATGGACGGTCACTGGACAAATATCTCGCAAGTCATCCGCTTCCGGTTTCTCGCGGAGCCCACATACTCGACGCCGGCTGCGGTACAGGGTTGCTGACGCTGGCGCTGATCAGAGGCCTCGGATTCCCGGTCAGCATTACTGCTCTGGATCTCTCAGCTCGCTCAATCCGCGCCGCCAAACGCGCAGTAAGCGAATCTAACGGGCGCAAACGCGACGTCAGTTTTGCTCAGGGGAATGTATTGGCCCTGCCGTTCGCTGACGATTCTTTTGATCTAGTGGTAACAAGCGGCGCACTTGAGTATGTACCGCTGGAGGAAGGATTCACCGAATTGGCTCGTGTTGTTTCACCCGGGGGGCACGTGTTGCATTTCCCTATTCGACCCTCACTAATTAGCACGTTTCTCGAAATACTCTTCCGTTTTAAGACCCACCCACCGCACAAGCTTGAGAGTGAAACGGAACGTCATTTTCGCATCGTTGACCATTACCGTTTCCCAGCACTGCAGGCGATAGGATGGACCAAGAGCGCGATTCTCGTGCAGAAGGTCCTATCTTAGTGGTAGTCCCTACGCACGGTAGGACGGATCAATTCTATCCAGCTTTCGCAATAGACCGGGCCAGGTCAATTGCGCACCCTGTCCCATCGTGACTGCATCCACTTGTCCAGCCACGCGGTCCAAAATTGGGGATGGGACCATCGTCACATTTGACTTACCGGATTGCGCCAGGATCTGAATCTTACAAGCTCGTTCCAGGATGAACATGGCGAGAAAGGCTTCGGCAGCAGTGCGTCCTACAGTGAGTAGACCATGGTGGCGTAGAATCATCGAATTTTTGTTTCCAAGATCTGCAACCAAACGGGGCTTTTCCGATTCGTCTAAAGCGAGTCCCTCGTAATCATGGTGGGCGAGCGACGCCAGCGCAACTAGCGCTTGTTGAGAAAGAGGCAAAAGACCGTTGCGTTGCGCTGAAACGGCAATGCCGTACTCGGTGTGCAAATGCATTACACATAGGGCGTCTTCTCGGGCCGCATGAACAGCGCTGTGAATCGTGAATCCGGCAGGGTTTATGAAATACGGCGAATCCAAGACGACTTTCCCGTCAAGATCCACTTTCACCAGACTCGACGCTGTGATTTCATCGAACATCATTCCATATGGGTTTATCAGGAAATGATGCTCAGGCCCAGGCACTCTCGATGAAATGTGCGTGAAAATCAGGTCGTCCCATCTGTAGTAGGCCACCAGCCGATAAGCCGCGGCTAGATCCGTGCGCACCTGCCATTCTGCCTCGGAGACTTGATCTCGAACAGTCTCTTTCTTTTGTGTGACTTTGCTCATGTTTGTGGGAACTCCGGTAACGCAAGGACGTTAGTTGCCTGCAGCAGGTGCCTTTGTTCGTGCACGACAATGATCGTGCACGCATCGCGCAAGCTATAGGTTATGAGTTTCAGTGCCGGCGAAGTTATCTTAACTGCATCCAGATCGGCGCCTTCAAGACCTTGCAAGGTCGTTGAAAGCCGCTCCTGCTGGGCATTGAATTTTTGAATGATTTCACCATCAACCTCGCTGGATGCGGGTGCAAAAGCACTGGGCGCTTTAAGTTTGCGTGTCGAAGCAGGATCGAGACTTCTGATCAGCAGGCCGCCAAATAGCCCGGGCAGTATCGGCATGCTTTCCCATAACGTATTTCTCTTTTCGCCCTTCACTACTCGCTCAAAGATCGGAAAGTAAGATTTGTTGGTCGTGATCAGATGATCAAAGCACTGACCGACGCTCCAACGATCCGGTCCTGGTTTCCAATTAACTTGCGCCGACGATAGATGACCAAATCGCTCCTCTGTCGTTCGCGTAATCGAGCCCAGTTCCTGGACCATCTCGGTAATTGTTTTGAAATTTTTTGTTTTAGCCATAAGAACCGTTCCTGAGAAATGCCGAACGTTTACTGAGTCGGTGCGACGGGAACAAGTCGCATAATTCTGTCGTCATCGCTTGCAGGCGACCCGCGCCCGTCGCGATTGGATGTTGAAAAATAGATATCGCGATCTGGACCTTCGGCCATATCGCGAATTCGACCATACTTGTTCTCGAGCAGGTTTTCCTGACTCACAACGCGGCGACCATCAAGAACAACTCGGATAATTCGCTCACCGCGCAAACATCCGAAGAAAAAGTTTCCTGTAAACTGCCGAAATGCTGTGCCGCGATAGAACATGCCACTGGCCGGCGCGACGGCTGGTGTGTACTCCAACAACGGGGCTTCCATTCCCAGAGCCGTAGCACGGTGGTGAATTATGGGCCAACCGTAATTTTTTCCCTTCTCGACTATGTTTACTTCGTCACCTCCGCCTGGACCATCAAAACCAGATGGCCCATGTTCAGTCTGAAACATCAGATTTGTACCGGTCTGCCAATCCATACCTTGAGAATTACGATGACCATAGGACCAGATCTCAGGTCTGACATTACTTTGGCCCACAAATGGATTGTCTGAAGGAACGCTGCCATCATCGTTGAGTCTGAGCGTTTTGCCGGCGAGGGAATCGAGTCGCTGCGCCAACTCGCGCTGCGTTGCATCTCCAGTGGTAATGTAAAGCTTTCCGTCCGGGCCGAACCTGAGTCGACAACCAGCGTGGAATTGCGCGGCCGGAATGTTCTCGATAATGACGGTGCGGTCAGTTAATCCCTGGTCAGTTTCGCGGTATCTCGCGACCCTAACACGTTGTCCGTCACCTTTATAAGCATATGAAAGGTACAACCAATGATTCGTTGCGAACTGAGGATGAAGGACGACGCTCATCAGACCGCTTTCGCCCGTGGGTTCGACGTCGGGGACGGTAAAGAGAGGCTGAGGACGTAGCTTTCCATTTTCCATTACGCGTACGCGACCGACACGTTCGGTAAAAATCATCCGTCCGTCAGGCGCCCAGACAATCGACCACGGTACTGTCAGGCCGCCCACAACCGTCTCAACACGAAAGGCAGCGTTGTTATTGGTATTCGCGTCGACCGACTTTTCAGTCTCCCCGGCTCGTTTTTCAGCGGGGAGTTGGCCACAAGCCAACATCCCGATTATGCAGACTAGCGTCCAAACAGAAATTGTTTTCACTCTTAAGATACTGATCACGGCCGATGGATCCTATTCTCTCTGCGCACATACTGAGGATAATGCACGCCAGTCGATGCCATTCTTACTTGTTGTTTTGGGAATGCTGCGCGGCCGGTCAGTGCTGAATGTACTCGTGGAGCAACTTAATTTCGTCACCCTGTTCACCGATTTCCACGCGCAGTAGATCGCGCATTGAGAGCATTCCAACCCACCGATCGCCATCTACTACGGGCAGATGGCGGCTACCAATTAGCTCCATGCGCTCCAAAGCCTGATGAGGGGTTTCGTCGCAACGAATAACTGCCCGGAGCTCGCTGGTAACTTCTCCGACAGGTACGGAGCGGGCATCCCTTTGTGGAACTACGACGCGCTTCAGCACATCCCGTTCGGAGAAAACACCCAGTAGTCTCCCCTCTTCGTTTAAGACGCAAACCGCTCCGATGTTGCGCGAGGCCATGAACTCCGCAGCCTCCTGAACACTGGCAGACGCTTTCATCGAGTAAGGCTCACGATTACGGATGACGTCCCTGATCAGCATCGTAGTGTGCCTCCTGATTATCGCCGGGGTCTTTATGAGCGTGGCCGCATTATAGCATTGCCGATTTTCAATTGCCGATGTTTGGTCGTTGGTGAAACAGTCAGGATTGGTGAATTCAACGTTAAAACTGTTATCTGATTTGGCGTGTGATTCGGCGGGCCAAGCTAAAGCTTGGGGTGAATGCATTTTGTCGCCGTGCACTTCTAAATTGAATTCGCGGTTGACAAATCGACTATCGGCAATGATCAGAAGAGTGTCTGCTGAGCCTGTGGCCTACGGAAGGTTGTATCAGTTTCTGTTCTGTGACCGCGAGGGTTGTTGAATCCCAACCGTTCGCAATGGATCTTAAACAGACGCTCAATAGCCGCCCAATATTCACCTTTGCCTCTCATTCGCTCGCCAAAGACGCTCGAATTCAGTTTGCCGTCTCGGGCTTCGCGTATGCGGGCGAAGACTCTGTCGGCTTTGGTAGGCAAGGTCTCGCGCAGGCGCTGTTCAAAATACGGTGCGACGCTGCCCGGAAGACGCAGCATATTAATGAAAGCGCGAGTGGCTCCTGCGTCCTTTGCTCGCTCAAGTAAGACCGGAATGTCGCTGGAAAGACCTGGAATTACGGGAGCAATTCCGATACCAACGGTGATTCCCGCAGCTGCGAGTTCAGCCATTGCGTGAAACCTGGCTTCAGGTAGCGGTGCATAAGGCTCTACTGCCCGCGCCACCTCTCGATCGGTAAATGGGATTGTGAAGAAGACACCAAGGCTGGCTTCTCTGGCCAGCGCAGCCAGCAGGTCAACATCTCGTCGAATTAAAGCAGACTTAGTTACGATACCGACTGGATTTCGGAATTCAAGACAAACCTCAAGACATCGTCGCGTTAATTTGTAATTGGCTTCCAGCGGCAGATACGGATCGGAAGTGAACGAGAAAACTATCTCGTCGCCTTTCCATGAGGGTTTGAGCAGTTCTTTTCGCAGTAAATCGGGAGCATTGATCTTGGCTATTATCTTCCTGTCAAAATCCGTGCCCGCTCCATATCCGAGATACTCATGAGTTGGCCTGCTAAAACAATACGTGCAGCCGTGAATACAACCGCGATAGCAATTGACCGAGAATTCAAATCCAACGTCGGGACTGTCATTGTGCGTGATAATCTTCCGAGTCTCGGTTTCCTCGAAGACCTCCAGCTTTGATTCTGGAGGCTCGCCTACCCATTCGACAGAATGGGTTAACCAGGGATTAGGAGGGTTTTCGATGTACCGCATGTTCGGCACCGGCTTCGCGTCTCATTCATGCAACGCTGTTTCCAGACTGAGGCAAGGATACCGATAACCCAGCACGACTTCAAGTGCCCAATAAATGAAAGTCCACGAACTGAAGCTCCAGACGACTAAAGTCCGATGGTATCTACGACATCTGCGGGGCATCTCTAACTAGGCAACACCTGAGGAACCACACGGCTGAAGAGCCTGTGTCAAAAACTCGAGGAGAGGCCACCGGCTTGTCCGGTGGAGACTCACGCTGGCAGCTATAAACGAGCCACGACCGTTGAGCGAAGAGGCCACCGCCTTGTGCGGTGGAGTCTCACGATCGCAGCTACGACGAGCTACGGCTGTTGAGCGAAGAGGCCACGGCCTTGTGCGGTGGAGTCTCACGTTATCTACTTACTCGTTAACAGTCTTCAATTACGACCATGCGTGAGGCTTCACGGGGCAAGCCCGTGGCCTCCAGTGAATCTTTATATCAAACGGTTAGTAGCTGCGAACGTGACACTCCACCGCACAAGGCGGTGGCCTCTTCGCTCAACGGTCGTAGCTCGTTGTAGCTGCGAACGTGAACCTCCACGGGACAAGCCCGTGGCCTCCAGTGAATCATTATCAAACCTTAGTAGCAGCGAACGTGAGTCTCCACCGCACAAGGCGGTGGCCTCTTCGCTCAACGGTCGTACCTCGTCATAGCTGCGAACGTGAACCTCCACGGGACAAGCCCGTGGCCTCCAGTGAATCATTATCAAACCTTAGTAGCAGCGAACGTGAGTCTCCGACGGACAAGCCGGTGGCCTCTCCTCGATTTTGACACGGGCTCTGAAGTCAGTGGTATCTGATGATTTACACAACCTCTGCGATTGGTGGGATTTTCGCTTTTTGTGCAAGATTAAGGAGTAGATGTCTGGCTAACGATAGCAGGATGATCCGAGATTTCGGCCGGCAGAGGCGCTTCTGTCTGTGCTCCAGGTTCGGTGCTGGTCACTGCATAAAGATCATCCTTGCCGTCGAACCGGTTGATGAATGTTAGTCGCCCGGAAACAGTAGCGCGCTTGAGCATGGCATTGTAATCGTCAGTACGATCTGGCGCTATTAAGGCGTTATGTACCACAACGTAAGAAGCAGGAATCCGCTCGATGAGATCCAGGAACTCGTTCGTAATCGGCCCCTTGTTTGTTAATGCCTCAATCTGCTCCGCATATGGAGGAACAAAGCTCGCGGTGCCAACGATTAAAGGCTTTCTATGATCAGCAGCCCGAAGGATGTACTCGTTGTTGAAATCGGGACCGGCGGGCAGCACAACTATTCCTGCTCGCATCGATGTATTTTTAAGCCGCTGAGTTACTCCGTCTGGAAAAACGGCTCCGCGAATAAAATGCAGGGGCGCAGCATTAAACTCCAACAATAACAGTGTGCAGACTACGAGATAAACGGCTCGCCGTCTGACAGACCAACGTTCATGAGCGAGTCGCTGGCAACCGAGCCCTGCAAGTATTGAGAGCCCCACATAGGCGATCATTGCTCCTCTGGGTGGCACTCGCATGCTGCGAAATGGGAAAAAGAGATCGTACTGAATTCGATAGAGAAAGAAATTCCATCCCAACGAATAACAAAAACCTACCACGAACAGAATGAGACCGATTAGAAACGCGTCTGAGTAACGCTCTGACTTGATAGTCTGTACCAGGTTCTGGTTTTCACCGGTGCGCCACCAGCCCGGATACGCCAGGCACAATCGCGCAACAATTGCGAGCGCCAATAGTGTCAGGGCTCGCTCAGAAGTAATTGTTTTGAACACGCCGTGCCACAAGTCTGTCCTATCGAATCCAATCGCCATTCCGGAAAGAATCAACGTAACGAGTATTGCGATGTCCAGCCGCCTAATCCATTTTGTTTTTTCTGCCGAGTGGGGATATACAGTTGTCGTATTGGACCTTACGCGTTGCGGAATAATTGCTGCTAACGAAAGCAGCAGTGGAAGCAGACCAGGAAACAGCTTAAAGCGGCCTCCGTCAGGTAAACCTCTGCCGAGTCCACTCCAGAGCTTGTTACGGTCTTCAACTGAAAGCCAGTGACTCGGGACGGCTGAAAAACCCTTCACCTCGTCAACGCTACGCTTGAATCCATACAGCCGTGATACGAACAGATAGGGCACCGTGAATGGCGTCAAGGCCAGTCCACCAATCGCGAGCGCCGAGCCGTACTTTAACCAGAATGCGATGTTTCGCCAGAGCTTGTATCGGGTTGCAAGGACGATGGTACAGAGTGCGAAAGGCAACAAGGAAAAGATCAGCCAGGAAACAGTCGATAGGCCAGTCATGAAGAAAGCAACGCCAAGCCAGATAGCTCGTCTTCCGTTTGGCTTTCTAGCGAAGAGAACTAACGCTTCAAACAGCAACGGTATCCATGCAGCAAACAGGTACAGCAGATGCGACATGTAGTGAAACCGAAACGGACCGAAGCCAAAGATGATTCCTGCGACCCACGCAACACCATAGGAGCCAGTAAGAGTGCGAGCCAACCTGAACGCGCCATAACCAGTAGCCGCGAATGCAAAGAACATCGCCACCGCGTGAACTGTTAACGGGCGAAGTCCAAGCATGAACAGTGGGAAGCACAGCAGCGCTATCCCATACGAGTGCTCACCAAACGCAAGTGTGTAGCGGTACGGATAAAACAAATTTGAGTGGAACAAATTCAGAGGATCGGAAAACGTCTGATGGTAATCCCACCAAAGGACCCATGACACCATGTACGGATCGCCAGGATCGACTACCGCATCCCTCATCCGCGTCACGTATGGCCAGGTCAGGATTGATGTGAAAGCACAGAAGGCCAGGAAAATGAGAGTATCCCGTAACGCAGGGTAACGGGTGACCCAGTGCAGGGTGACTCGTGGTCCTTTGGTCACTTCAATAGCGCCCCAAGATAGAGTCGACTAAGAGTTATCACTGGCTCCACGTTACAAAGAAGTATCGATACTTGTCGGGGTCCAGCAAGGTTATGAATCTTCCTCCCCAACCTTCGTCCACTGGAGGTTGAACGACAACGCCGCGTTGAATCAATTCCTGATAAAAAACATCAATATCTTGCACGCTAATGAAGAAATGAACTCCGCGGCCGCGACGTAACATCGTCTCGAGATGCTGGGCCAACGTTATCCTGAGATTTCCCGAACGGACTGTTGCAGTTGGCGGTTCTGATTCAAGATTCTGTCTTTCTAAGGCGAAACCAAGTTGGCCCACATAAAACGCAAGCGATTCTTCCAGAATATTGACCTCGAGGAAAAGAAGGTCGAGATTCATATGTTCATGGTCTGTGCCGGCTCTATTCTATCCCGCTCAGCACGAGATAAATGACATAGCCAATCGTGACCACCACCATCCAAAAGAGAATCTCCTGCACCGTCGTGTGACGCCGAAGTAAGTGAGAACTCGGCAAAGATGCGTTTACTGCAACCATCGCACTTCGAGCCATCAATATTCCGAAGGCAATGACAAAGCCGGCAAGAATTGCAAGCGGCCATAAAAACCAGAACCACTGGCTTCTAACAAGAAACAACAAGAATAGCCCGACAAGCAGGCACAAGAAGGCGCTGAGACAGTGACCAAAAACTCCGATGTCCTCAGCTGTCGGTGAAGTAGCGGGCACAAACGGCCTCTCAACATTATTAACCAGGACAGCATCGTAACCGCGTCGCGTTGCCTCGTCCTTAAGGACCCCGTACGCCTCATTGATGGACTTCATTTGCTCCTCGCTTCCGCCACGATCAGGGTGGTGCTGGGCAGCTTTGCGTTTATACAGACGGTCGATCTCCTTCTGCGACGCTTCGCGGTCAGCTCCCAGAATCTCGTAATAATCTTTGCCGGAATCGAAAGCGTTCATCGAGTTTTCGGATTTTAGATTTCGACTTTCGGATTTGCAATTTGTAGTGGCTTCAAAGGATCACGCGACGAAGAAGTTATGGTAATCTATGCGTGCAGCCCTAAGCGATCATTCCCCTCGGTTATCATTTACAGTTTTCGGTTTTACTTCGATTTGAGGTAGCGGTGCCCCCGGCCAGTGTACTTCAACTTCCGACACTTACGTAGGGCTTCTTATGTCCCAGTCATTTGATCCAGGCGATGATTTGATCTTTCAGCTCGAAAGCGGTTACGGCCTTCTGCGTGTATTGGCACGCGAAGGAGAAGGCGACGCAACCGTGTGGCATCTCCTTGCGTATGAAGAGTTCTTTCCTGACGTTGAATCAGCGGAAAGCGCGTTAGCGACCCCGGAAAATTTGCACGTTCGCCGCGCACACATGGCCCTTTCGAACCGTGCATTTGAAAGGACACCTGCGGCTAAACTCGGGAACCGGCCGGTGACAGAAGCGGAGACTGCTGCGTATCAACTGTGGACCAGATCGACCGATAAAGCTGTTTCTGACCGATCTGCGCTGCTGATGTTAGGCATTCGATAAGCTACGAGGCCCAGATGGAGAATTCACGAATCCCCCTTTATCCGCCTTTGGCGGTCCACACCATTCGGCATCCAAAACGCCTACTCATTTTAATTTTCCTTACGTTGTCGTTTCCGCTGGAGATTTCAGCGGTCCGACGAGAACGCGTGGTTGATGCGTGGCGACCCCTTCATTACTCAGTGAGTATTAAGCTCAACGACGACCTGAGCACAATCACTGAAGCGCGAGCTGAAATCAATTGCGTCGCATTAAAACCCGTTTCGCAAATCGATCTTGACTTTGGGCAAATGATGCTTGACTCGGTCATGGTTAATTACCAGGTGACAAAGGTTGAGCACCGAGCTGGAATTCTTAAAATTAAATTGCCCGAAACGCAGCCTCGAGACAGCAGGTTTGCCATTTTGATTGTTTATCACGGCAAACCGAAAGACGGATTGATTCTAACAACCGACAAAGATGGAAAACCAAGTGCGATCGGTGACAACTGGCCGGATCGCGTGCATCAATGGATACCCTCCCTGGACCACCCTTCTGCTAAGGCGACGGTAACATTCACAGTAACTGCTCCGGAGCAAAACATGGTCATCGCCAATGGCAGTCTCGATCGAATCGAGACAACAACACGTGGCCTGAAAACGTGGACTTATAACGAGAAGGTCCCGATTCCGCCGTACTGCATGATCATCGCGGTCGGCCAGTTTGCAAAGTTCGATGCTTGGAAATTCGGCACTGTTCCACTCAGCTTCTACGTGCCCTCGGCGGATCGGAAGTACGCAACTAAAGGTTTTTCGCCCGCAGCTCCAGCCCTTCGATTTTTCAGCCAAACCGTCGCGCCTTATCCTTATGAAAAGCTTGCGCTCATCGTAGGCGCTACTCGGTTTGGGGGAATGGAGAACTCCAGTGCGATCGTCTTTGCAAGCACTCTCTTCGACCCCAGACCCGGTGCGCAACTCAGTCGCGCGTTCGGCACGCGCATAGGAATCGTCGATGTTGTTTCTCACGAAATTGCACATCAATGGTTTGGCGACTCCGTCACCGAATCGACCTGGGCCGACTTGTGGCTAAGTGAGGGCTTCGCCACGTACTTTGCCGCTCTATTTATTCAACGGTTCGAGGGTGAACAAGCTTTTCAAGACTACATGAAAGAAGCGGCGGAAACTTATTTTCGTTATGAGCAACATACGAAAACGCCGATATTCGATCGTGATACCGAAGATTTAATGAAGCTTCTGAACGCCAACAATTATCAGAAGGGCGCGTGGGTGCTGCACATGTTACGCGTGCAACTCGGAGACGATGCGTTTTTCAGAGGAATTCGCGGTTACTACGAAGCTCACATGAACAGCACGGCGACAAGCGAAGATTTGCGGGCTGCGCTTGAGAAGTCGTCTGGCAAAAACCTCAAGGAGTTCTTCGCACGGTGGATTTACGGACCAGGCCATCCCCACTACGAGGTAATGTGGAAATGGAATAAGGGAGAGCTTTCTGTGACGTTGCGTCAGTTACAGCCTGAGCCGGCATTCCCAAATTCAGTTCCGATTCAGGTTTTGACCTCGAATGGCAAGCAGCGATTCACGATAAACCCAAAATCAAAAGACACTACGGAACGGTTTCCGCTGCCAACTCAACCAATCACCGTGCAGGTTGATCCCGACAATACCGTGCTGAAAGAGTTAAGTGTAAAAGCACGCTAGAGTTGACGTGTGCTTCAATTCAATACCGCACATTCGGTATTCGCGCGCGTAATGACGGAGCTGAATCGCTGCTGGTACTCAGCCGAGGTGATGAAAGCACAAACCATCGAGAGATAATTGTTTGGCTCTCGATTGTTGAGCACGTCGAGCCAGAACGAGTATCCGCCCGGGTCCGGATCACGCCTTAAATAACCAAAATACTGCATCAGCACGAAAGACGGATTGTTCTCGCGAGTCTTGAATGCTGGTATTTCAATTACCGCTGCCAGCACCTCAGCCCTCGTACGCCCCGCGTTCATTGCGTCGATTTGTTGTTGTCGCTCTGTCGTGAAAGGCATTAGTCCGGCCGTATCAAAGAGCTTGTTTACGAACTGGGTGTTCGTCAGTGAATTTGGATACAGTTGGAGAAACTCCGGACGTTGTACAAAGTCAGCGGCTAAAGCAGCCTTGTTAGCCGAGAGATTCGCACCCGCGACAACTCTGCTGCGGTCGCGGCTGAATTCTGCGTAGGTTGGCTGCCGGCCCAAACCACCCTTAAACAGTCCGTACACGAAGCTCCCCGTTTGCTGAAACTCGTTTTCGATGAAGAATGCAGCA
>JBKPCC010000016.1:0-18418 GCA_046727215.1 Acidobacteriota bacterium | reverse complement strand
GGTCCCGCGTTTTACCCGGCCAAATGATCCGCACGCGCATTGATCACTGGAATCCGTATGTTGACCGCAGGATGTATGTACTCACCGTTATCAATCCTCATCCCTCCCACTTTGTGTGCGTGCGAGTCTCTCGTACAGATTCTTCCGGCTAATCCCCAGCATGCGAGCCGCTTTAGTCTTGTTTCCGCCGGCGGCGGTCAACGTCTCGGCGATGTACTCTGCTTCTACCTCCGCCAGCGGTAAGGGCTTCTTCTTTCGTTTGAGCACTTGTACCGCAGCGCGAATGCTCTCAGGCAAATTAGATGGTTCGATACGTTTGGCATCTGACACAATCACTGCTCGTTCGATAACGTTCGCAAGTTCGCGTACGTTTCCCGGAAAATCGTAAGTTCGCAAAACGCCCAAAGCCTCAGCGCTGACTGATGTCGCTTTGCGACCATGCTTGGTCGAATAAGTTTCGACAAAGTGTTGAGCGAGGCGCGCAAGGTCTTCCTGACGCTTGCGTAACGGCGGCAAACCGATGTGCACGACGTTTAGGCGGTAAAAAAGATCTTCGCGAAAGTCTCGCCGCTTCACAGCCTCGTCCAGATCGACATTGGTTAGTGCTATCAGCCGTGCGTCAACTTTGATCGTCCGGCGACCTCCGAGTCTTTCAAACTCTCGTCGTTCGATTACGCGAAGCAACTTGGCCTGGGCATCGACCGAAAAATGTGCGATCTCGTCGAGGACGAGCGTTCCCTTCTCTGCAGCTTCCAGTCGTCCCGGTTTCGAGCCGGTTGCGCCCGTAAAAGCTCCGCGCTCATAACCGAAAAGCTCGGCTTCCAGCAGGCCGCCAGGCAGCGCCGCACAGTCGATTTTTACTAACGGAGCAGAAGAGCGCCGCGATTTTCCATGAATGAAAAGCGCGAGCGCATCTTTGCCCGTACCCGATTCACCGGTGATTAGTACATTTGCGTCCGTTGCAGCCACGCGTTCAGCGAGACGAACCGCCTCGCTCATTGCAGGTGAGCGCGCAAATATCTCAATCACTGTTGGTTTCTCAAAGAGCTATCACCAGTTACCTTGTCTGCTGGAATTTCGACTCGCTGCGCCTCGCGCCAAAGTCGCTCGAGGTCGTAAAACCTTCGGGCTTTGTCTTCGAAGACATGCACGACAAAGTCACCATAATCGAGAAGAATCCACTCCGCAGCTTGCCTCCCTTCGACGCGCGCTGCCGCCGTGCCGACCTTCTTCAATCGTTCGAACACCTCGTCGGAAATAGCTTGTACCTGACGCTGGTTTGTCCCGCTTGTGATAATGAAGTAATCGGTGAAACTGGCAACTTCACGAAGATCGAGGACGACAATGTCCAGCGCTTTCTTTTCGCTAGCTGCTTGTAAAGCAGTCAACACACGTTCATCCAGCCTGGCGGGTGCCTCAGTCTTACTAGCGGGCTTTACTCCGCCGTTGAATGATTCCGGGTGCAGCGATTGTTCCTTTACAGTTGAGTTATGCTTCATTCGAATCTCTATAAAGCTTGTACTTCTTTAGGTAGTCCACAACAGGTCCGGGCACCAGATTCGCCACCTCGTCAAACCGGTTCGCTCGCACTGCGTTACGAATCTCAGTAGCTGACACGTCTTTCATTACCACGTTAGTGATGAATATGGTTCCCTTTTCCCTCGCGTTTTCCAACGGAGATTGCCCCGAACGCAAATCGACGATCTGAGTCCCAAGATCCTCCACCGCAAGAAGTGTTTTTACGTCGAACCCCGGCCTCGTGACAACAATGTGATTTGTCATGGTCAGTAACTTCTGCCACTCACGCCAACTTTTAACATCAGACCAGGAATCCGCTCCCATAATAAAAAACAATTGCGCACTATCGCCAAACAGCGCCTGAAAATGGTCCACCGTTTCGACGGTGTATCGACGATCTTTCGCCTCGAGCTCTATAGTCGATACGCTCAAGCTCCGCTCGTCCTGAGTTGCCAGAACAAGCATTGCATATCGGTGCAGATGAGATGTCACTGGTTGGGCCAACTTGTGTGGCGCATGAAACGCCGGCACCAGTAAAACCTCATCAAGCTCAAACTGTCGCGCGACGCACCTTGCCACTTCAATGTGGCCTAAGTGAACCGGGTCAAACGTTCCACCGTAAATACCTATTCGCCGCTTGTGGTCCATTCAACCCTCGGGCTTCAGCAATGTTCACTGGTGGTTCAAAGCGTCAAGTTCACCGTCTCAACACCCGCCTTCTGCGCATCTTTCAGTTCGCTCACGAGTGCGGCGGCGGCAGTTATAAGCTCCTGAACGCCCTCACGCGTCACTGAAGAGATAGCAAAAACCGGTTTCCCCTCTTCCTGCGCCCGTCGCTTTAAGCGATTGAGCCGTTCGGGATCGTCAAGCGCATCGATTTTCGTGGCGACAACGAACTGCGGTCGTCGCGAGAGATCCGGTTTGTACGCAGCCAGTTCGCGGTTAACGGTTTCATAATCCTGAACTGGGTCGCGACCGGAGGCGGACGAAACATCAACCATATGGAACAGCAACTGTGTCCGTTCAATGTGTCGCAGAAATCGATCGCCGAGCCCTGCACCCTCGTGCGCTCCTTCTATCAATCCGGGAATGTCGGCGATTACTACGGTGCGGTAGTCGCCCAAATCGACTACGCCCAGATGCGGCTCGAGCGTTGTAAACGGATAATCCGCAATCTTCGGTTTTGCCGCTGAAACTGTGGAAATGAATGTCGACTTACCGGCATTGGGAAAGCCCACCAGCCCGATGTCTGCAAGGAGTTTGAGCTCCAGTTGCAGTTCTCGTGATTCGCCTTCACTGCCTTGTTGGTGATACCGGGGTGCTCGATTTGTGGAAGTAGCAAAATGCGCGTTACCAAACCCACCACGTCCACCACGTGCAGCAAGCCACCGATGACCGTCAACAGACAGATCCTGCAAGAGCTCGTTGGTGTGTGCTTCAAAGATCTGTGTTCCAACTGGAACTCGAACTAAGACGTCTTGTCCGGTATGTCCCGAACGGTTTGAGCCTTCACCATGCAATCCGCGACCCGCAATGTGCTCCGGGTTGTAACGCAAGTGAAGCAGTGTATTGAGCGAGGCGTCGGCAACAATCCAGACATCGCCTCCTCGACCTCCATCACCGCCCGATGGACCACCGCGCGGAACAAATTTTTCTCTTCGAAAAGCAGTTACGCCGTTGCCCCCGTGCCCGCCCTGTACGCGAATCTTGGCGCGATCGATAAACATTCAAAATCGAAAGCGACGCCAATCGCCGAGAAATTCCTGGCGCAGGCGTCGCGGTGGATGCAAGGGTCACCGACTAAGCTGCTGATTGTTCACGCGGATAGACGCTAATAAACTTACCGGCGCGACCTTTATCTTCAAACTTGACGATTCCCTCAATCAGGGCGAAGAGCGTGTCGTCCTTACCGCGGCCCACGTTCTTCCCAGCCTTCCATTTCGTGCCGCGCTGACGCGCAAGTATGTTTCCGCCGATTACGTGTTCGCCGCCAAATTTCTTGAGGCCCAATCGCTGCGCTGCGGAATCTCGGCCGTTTCTAGATGAACCAACGCCTTTTTTATGTGCCATGTGTCACTTGAGATTGCCGATTTCCGATTGCCAATTTAACCGGTTGAACGACCGCGTTTTTCATTTGGCAATTGGCAATCGGAAATCGGCAATTGCTCGCCTCCTAGCCAATGGAGTCAATCTTGATCTTGGTGTAGCCCTGCCGGTGGCCATGTGTGCGCTTGTAGTGCTTACGGCGCTTCTTCTTAAACACGATCAGTTTTTCACTGCGGCCATGGTCGACTACAGTCGCTGAAACCTTTGCACCGTCTACAGTCGGGCTGCCTACTGACGTCTCTTTCGACGCCGTCAACAGTGTCGCTAGCTCAATTGAAGTTCCTACTTCAGCGCTGACCGATGGTACACGTACTGTTTGGCCTTCCGTGACCACAAACTGTTTTCCGCCAGACTTTATGACTGCGTATGACATCTCTTTCACCTCTCAGACGAGCCTGCTCGCCACAGAAAAGTCGATTATTATAGGCACCCAAAATCCAAACGGCAACCTGAGATAGCCTATCGTGCCCCAGCCAGTGCGCGGGCCCCGTTTTTTTGTCCGTTTTGCGCTAAGAACTCATCCATAAAGCCGGTCGAAATATCCCCGGCCCTGAACTTCGGGTCATCCATGATCTTCAGGTGCAGCGGAATCGTTGTCTTTATTCCCTCAACCACCATCGCCTCGAGCGCGCGTTTCATACGCGCGATCGCGAGTTCTCGAGTCCGAGCATGAACAATCACCTTCGCGATCAGCGAGTCGTAAAACGGAGGGACGTGATACCCCGCGTAAACGTAAGTATCAACGCGCACGCCCGGACCTCCGGGCAAATTAAAAGCGGTGATTAGACCCGGAGAAGGGGCAAATGTCACCGGATTCTCAGCGTTGATTCGACACTCGATGGCGTGACCAACAATCAATAAGTCGTCTTGTATGTAGCCGAGTGGTTCTCCTTCGGCAATACGTATCTGGTTGCGCACAATATCTGCGAGCGTAACCATCTCAGTGACCGGGTGCTCGACTTGAATGCGAGTGTTCATCTCCATGAAATAGAACTTGTTGTCCTGATCAAGGAGAAACTCGATCGTTCCGGCGCTTGAATATCCCAGTTTCTTACACGCCTCGACTGACGCTTCGCCCATTTGTCGTCTTAGTTCGGGCGTTATGACCGAGGATGGCGCTTCCTCCAGCAACTTTTGATGGCGACGCTGAATCGAGCATTCCCGCTCTCCAAGATGAATGCAGTTTCCATACTCATCAGCGAGAACCTGAATTTCGATGTGACGCGGCTGTTCGATATAGCGCTCGATGTAGACACTGCCGTCTTTGAAGGCGGCGGCGGCTTCGGTCGAGGCGGTTTCCAGCGCCGGCCCAAGCTCTCGTTCCGCGCGGACGATTCGCATCCCACGTCCACCCCCTCCCGCAGACGCCTTTACGATTACGGGAAAGCCAAGTTCTCGAGCTAGCTTCAGTCCTTCTTCTTCCGATGTGATGGGCTCTGAACTACCAGGCAATACTGGCAATCCGGCGCCTGCCATCGCGCGCCGGGCCTCGACCTTGTCGCCCATCAAGCGGATCACTTCAGGTCTGGGACCAATAAACTTGATGTTGCATGCTTCGCAGATCTCGGCGAAGTAAGACGATTCGGCAAGAAAGCCATAACCCGGATGAATGGCGTCGACATTGAAAATCTCAGCCGCACTGATAATGGCAGGAATGTTCAGATAACTTTGTGCGGACGGCGCTGGTCCAATACATGCCGCCTCATCGGCAAAACGCACGTGCAACGAGTCGCGGTCCACATCACTGTGGACGGCGACGGTGCGAATCCCCATCTCCTTACAGGTCCAAATCAAGCGACAAGCAATCTCACCGCGATTTGCGATCAGGATCTTTCTAAATTTGCGTGTTGCAGTACTCATACTTCAGATCGGTTCCAAAATCTAAAGTCCAATGTTCTCCGCCGTGATGGGAACGCTGGAGACATTGGACATTGATTTTGGGACCGTTACTTTCGCAAGCCAAAAAGCGGTTGACCGTATTCAACCGGCTGTCCGTTTTCGACGTAAATCTTCACCACCTCGCCACTGGCCTCAGCCTGAATTTCATTCATGAGCTTCATCGCTTCAATGATACACACAACCGAATCCTGAGCGACGCGGCTGCCGATTTTCACGAAAGGTTCAGCATTTGGCGACGCCGCCCGATAAAAAGTGCCCACGATTGGAGAAGGAATAATCTGCAGGTCCTGATCTTCCGAGGCGGCGGTTTCCGCTTGTGCTCCGGGATGGACAGGGGCCGTTTGTGCAGATGCTCGTTGCGAAACCGCTGCCGCTCTTGCTGATGAGTTTGATTCTCGTTCCGCGGGAGCAGCGCCTGCTGACTGTGCAGCAGCCCCACTGTTAACCAGGAAATCGCTGTCACGCCGCAAGCGAACACGGAATCCTTCGCGTTCAAGCTCGAACTCCGCCAACCCGTTGTCACGCAAAAGCGCAATCAACTCGCGCAACTCGTCCAAATTCACTGAAGGCTTGGGGCCCGCGGTGTCGCCGAAATTTCTGCGGCGCGCGTTCTTCGCAAGTCGATTTGTTTTTCGAGCCCGTTCAGCGTCGCTCATTTTTGTCGTGTCCGTTTAAGCTTACCAAAAGCATGAGCCCCAAAGGATTCGGAATCACTGCCGAAGACCAATTGGGGCTTGTCGTGGCTCGGGGTAGTCGCCGCAATTATTACTCGGACGAAGCAGACTCTGCCTCACCCTCGGCGTCTGGCGAAGCTTCTTCTTCACTGGCCTTACGACCGCCTCGCTTCGAACTAGTCTTCTTCTTGCTGCCTGCGGCTTTGGCGCGCTTTCGTGCATTATCTCGTGACAACACCTCGCGCGGATTGTCGACCAGCTCAAGAATTGCAAGTTCGGCGTTGTCGCCCTCGCGACGACCTAATCTGAGTATTCGCGTATAGCCGCCTGGTCGATCCTTGTAGCGTTCGCCCAGCTCATCGAACAACCGTTTCAAAGCTGAGACGCCGGCCGTTCGCGCTAATTTCAACTGGCCGCGCTTACCTGCGAGGGCTGTCTGTTCGAAGTTTCCAGCATGAAAAAAGCCCGCCGCCTGTCTTCGCAGATGAAGGGCACGGGCCTGTGAATCATCGCCATTCAGATTTTTCGCCTGCCGTGACAAAGTGATGGCGCGTTCAACAAACGGTCGCAGCTCCTTTGCCTTCGGCAGCGTGGTAATAATGCGATCATCTCGCGAATTAATTAACGACGTCGCAAGATTCCTGAGCATCGAGATCCGGTGCTCAGTAGTGCGACCAAGTTTACGATGTGCCTTCTGGTGCCGCATGACTCAATCTTTCTCAGTCTTACTGCTCGTCTGATTCGTATTCCGACATGTCTACGCCGTCGCGGCCGCCACTTCCGGGAATAGGATTACCTTGTTCGTCAAACTCCATCCCAAAATCCAATCCCATGCCGTTGAGAATCTCTTTGATTTCATTCAAAGACTTCTTGCCAAAGTTTTTGGTGGCCAGCATCTCGCGTTCGCTGCGTTGGACCAAGTCACGAATCGTTCGAATGTCGGCATTCTTCAAACAATTGTAAGAACGTACCGACAATTCCAGTTCGTCCACCGATCGATCGAGCTGGTCGTTGCGCGGTAACGGGGGACGCTCAAGTTTGGCATAGGCGAAATCATCAGTGTCTTCTTCAAAGTTAATGAAAATCGACATGTGATCCTTAATCAGCTTTGCCGCCAAACCAATTGCGTCTTCCGGTTTTACTGATCCATCGGTCCAGACTTCAATCGTCAATTTATCAAACTCGGTATTCTGGCCCAGACGAGCGGCCTCAACGTTGTAATTCACCTTCTTGACCGGGGTATGGACTGAATCGATTGGAATGTAGCCGAGCGATAGATCTTCGTCGAAGTTGCGATCGGCTGAGACGTATCCGCGTCCACGTTTCAGGCGCATCTCTACTCGCAGTGACCCATTGTCGCTAACCGTGGCAATGTGCACTGTCGGATCCAGCACTTCGACATCGGCGTCAGCGTCGATGTCTGCTGCCGTTACCTCACCGGCCCCCTCTTTCGAAATTCTGAGTGTCTTCGCTTCATTTCCATGCAGTTTGAAGGGCACCTGCTTCAGGTTGAGGATAACGTCCGTCGCATCCTCAACTACGCCTTTGATAGATGAGAATTCGTGTTCAACACCTTCAATCTTTACTGCGGTAATCGCCGCCCCTTCAATCGATGAAAGAAGCGCGCGCCGAAGCGAGTTACCCACCGTCGTACCAAAACCACGTTCAAAAGGCTGTGCTGAGAAGCGACCATAACGTTCTGTCAGCGTTTCTGTGTCAGCCGCCAAGCGACGCGGCATCTGGAACCCGGTCCAGAGATTATTTTGATCCATAGACATAGCTTTTTGCTTCCCGTATTAAGTGCATTGCGACGCGTGATGGTGTCTTAACGCATCACGCGTCGCGATTTGATTATTTGCTGTAGAGCTCGACAATCAGCTGTTCATTAATCGAGCGGTCTATATCGTCACGGACGGGCAAACTCGCCACGCGTGCGCTCATGTCAGTGCCCTCCTGAGCAATCCACGACGGACGACCACGTCCGGACGCAGTTTGCCAGGCTCCTTCAATGTGGGGGTTCTTGCGGCTGCTCTCTCGGACACTGATGATCTCTCCCGCCTTGACCTGATATGAAGGAATGTCTACCTTGCGGTCGTTCACCATGATATGACCGTGATTAACGAGCTGCCGCGCCTGACGACGAGAAGTCGAGAACCCAGCCCGGTAAACGGCATTATCCAGACGACGCTCAAGGAGGAACAGCAGGTTCTCACCCGTTATTCCCTTCATTCGCGCCGCGCGTTCGAAGTAATTACGGAACTGACCCTCGAGGATGAAATAGATGCGCTTGACTTTTTGCTTCTCACGCAATTGCTGGCCGTAGCCAACCAGGGCCTTACCCCGGCGCAGAGAATTGCCATGCTGTCCCGGCGGCTGCGTGCCGCGCTTCTCAATTGGACAGGAAGGCTTGTAACATCGATCACCCTTCAGAAAAAGCTTTGCACCTTCGCGGCGACACAAACGGCACACCGCATCTCTATACCTAGCCAACTCTTTTCTTGCCTCCAGTCTGGTTAGACGGAAAAGTTTACAGGCTGCGTTTCAACGCTGGCCCTTCATCCTTTAGGTTGTTTCCTCATTGCCGATTTCCGATTTCCAATTGCCGATTCAAGAAAGGTTTCGCATTCGGCATCCAGAAATCGACAATCGTCAATACGCAAATTCACTGTAATTCAATCTTCGTCGCGATTGATCCCGAGTGCCGACCTGCCAATCGGCAATCCGAAATCGGATCGAAAATGTCTAAACTCTTCGCCGTTTCGGCGGTCGGCAACCATTGTGCGGAATGGGTGTTGTATCGCGAATCGTACTAATCCGCAGTCCGGCATTGGCGATGGCTCTGATGGCAGATTCACGACCGCCACCTGGACCTTTTACACGCACTTCGCACTGTTGCATGCCCGCTTCATGAGCTTTCTTGGCAGCCTCATACGCCGCTTGCTGCGCGGCGAATGGGGTGCCCTTCCGTGATCCGCGAAACCCGCGGGCGCCGGCGGATGATTGTGCAATCAAATTGCCCGCGAGATCCGTAATCGAGATCATCGTGTTATTAAAAGATGCAGCAACGTGCACAATCCCAACCGGGATATTTTTCTTTTCTTTCTTTCGGAAGACTTTCTTTTTTCCGCCTGCTTTTGCCATAAATTAATTTTCGGTTTTCGATTGCTGATTTTTGATTTAAGGATTTTCGCCCGGCCTCGGCGAATCAGAAATCGAAAATCAAAAATCTAAAATTCGTTAATCCGTTATTTCTTTCCGGGAGCTTTCTTTTTGGCGATCGTCGCCCGTCGTGGACCTTTGCGCGTGCGCGCATTTGTGTGCGTCCGCTGTCCTCTTACAGGCAATCCTCGTCGATGTCTCAAACCACGGTAGCAGCCGATGTCCATCAAACGCTTGATGTCCATCTGAATTCGCTTACGAAGATCTCCTTCGATCTCTCCCTGCGCCTCGAGAATCGCGCGAATTCGACTCAATTCGTCCTCGCTCAAATCCCGGATGCGAGTATCAAGATTGACTCCAGCTTCGTTCAAGATTGCATTCGACCGGGATCGACCAATGCCATAGATGTAAGTCAACCCGATCTCTGAACGTTTATTCTGCGGCAAATCGACGCCAGCTACACGTGCCATGCTTAACTCTTTCTATCCCTGTCGTTGTTTGTGTTTTGGATTAACGCAAATCACTCTGACTACGCCTTTGCGGTGAATGATTTTGCATTTATCACACATTTTCTTAACTGAAGCGCGTACTTTCATAAAACCCCCGGTCAACATCCGGTCTGTTTATTTAGTTATTTATATCGGTATGTAATACGACCGCGATTAAGATCGTAAGGCGAAAGCTCAACGAGGACCCGATCTCCGGGGAGGATGCGAATAAAATGCTTGCGCATCTTACCGGAAATGTGCGCAAGCACCTGGTGCTGAGTGTCCTCAAGTTCCACACGAAACATTGCGTTCGGCAAAGTCTCAAGCACCTTTGCCATAACTTCTATCGCTTCTTCCTTCGCCATATCCTCTCAGGTAAAGATTTTCCGCCTACCGACAAACTGCAAATAATAACATGCCCGCCAGATATTTGCCAAGCCGCGCTGCGCCTATCAGTTACAGGCCGCGAGATTGGCTTCTAAACGACTCTCTTGACCCACTCGCGTCAGCACTTCCGGGCCGTTTTCCGTGATAGCGACGGTGTGTTCAGCGTGCGCACTGGGTTTCCCGTCCATTGTCACCACGGTCCAACCATCCGATAGCACCTTCGTAAACTGGCTGCCGAGGTTAATCATCGGTTCAATGGCAAAAACGTAGCCCGCCTTTATTTTGGGACCATGTCCCGGTTTCCCATAATTTGGTATCTGCGGGTCCTCATGCATATGCCTGCCAATCCCATGACCGACGTAATCACGTACCACACCGTAGCCATGCGCTTCCGCATGCGACTGAACAGCGGCTCCAAGATCTCCCAAATGTTTCCCGGGCCAGCATTGTTGTATCGCGCGTTCGAGGCATTCTTCAGTGACGGAGATCAACTTACGCCATTCATCGGTAACATTTCCCACTGGGACAGTGGTAGCAGTGTCGCCGACGAACCCTTCCAAGGTTGCGCCACAGTCAATTGAAAAGATGTCTCCGTCCTTCAATTTGTAATTCGACGGAAAACCATGCACGACCTGTTCATTGACTGAGGCACAAATTGAGTATGGAAACCCGCGATAGCCCTTGAAGGTCGGTAGAGCACCCGCGTCCCGAATCATCTTCTCAGCGGCCCGGTCGATCTCGATTGTAGCGACGCCTGGTTTAACTAAAGCCCTCAGCTCACTGAGAACTAGGCCGGCCAATCGACCCGCTGCTCTCATCTTTTCGATCTCTTTTTTCGACTTCCCAATAATCATGGCTTCATAGCTGCGCAGTTCATTTACCATTGGCGGCGATTATCTTCTGGATTTGAGCGTAGATTGCTTCAGGCGTCTGTGTTCCATCGACACGAGTCAGGCGATGCGAGTCATGATAATAACCGAGCAATGGCCGCGTTTGCTCTTCATAAGTCTTTAACCGGACGCCAACCTTTTCGCTTGTGTCGTCCGCTCGTTGCTCCAGTTTCACACCCGGATGCCGATCGCATACTTCATCAAAAGCGGGTGGCAAGAAGTAGATATTATAGATCTCATGGCAGATTGGGCATTGCCGTCTACCGACGGCCCGTTTTTTCAGCTGTTCAAACGGCACATCAACAAAGATCGCAACTATCGTCTTTCCCTGCTCATTCGCGAGACCTTCCAAAGTCGCAGCTTGAGCAGGAGTACGTGGAAACCCGTCAAGGACATAGCCGGCATCACAATCCGGCAAGCTGGTGCGTTCAGCTACAATGCGAATTACCAAATCGTCGGGAATGAGCTTGCCTGCATCTTGCAATTCCTTAACTTCACGCGACAACGGACTGTCTGAAAGCGCAAGCGCGCGAAACATATCTCCAGTGGAGATTTGTGGTAGATGCAAGCGCTCCTGAATCAAGCGCGCCTGCGTGCCTTTTCCGGCACCAGGCGCACCGATCAAGACTATGATTTTAGGAATTTTCGATTTTTGATTTTGGATTTTTGATCTGGGACTCTCGCTCGACATGGCGATTCCGTATATGCAAGTAAATCGAAAATCAAAGATCTAGAATCCAAAATTCACTCATGCTCTTCTGCCTCGCAAACGCGATCCAGAGCCAAGGAAACCCTCGTAGTTGCGCATAACGAGTTGCGCCTCAATCTGCGCGACAGTATCCATGGCCACACCCACGAGAATCAGTAGCGATGTGCCACCAAAGTAGAACTGATAGCCCATGCCCGTCGGTATCCACGAAAGGCCAGGTGTGGTACTTACGAATGAGTCCAGCCAGGTACCGATTAAAGGCAGTCGCCCAACTTT
Organism: Acidobacteriota bacterium; assembly: GCA_046727215.1. GTDB lineage: Bacteria > Acidobacteriota > Blastocatellia > Pyrinomonadales > Pyrinomonadaceae > PSRF01. Next base: position 6,312 of record JBKPCC010000016.1, on the reverse strand, counting down.
GAATCCGCTTAACATGAACTGCGGGACGAACGCAACGAACGCCAGATAGACAGCGCCTACAGTCGTGAGGCGAGTAAGGATTGTATTTAGATACTCAGCCGTCGCGCGACCGGGTCGAATACCTGGCATAAAGCCCCCGTGTTTGCGCAGATTGTCAGCTACCTCTTCGACGTTGAAAACAATGGATACATAAAAGAACGTGAAGAAGATTATGAGTGAGATGAAGATCAACTCGTAATACGGATCGCTCGCGTGAAAGATCTGAAAAAATCCCCAAACCTTGGCCCACAAGTTGTTAGGCTTGCTGGGATCCGGCGGAAATGCAGCGAACAGACTCTGCGGCATCGACAAAACAGAGGACGCAAAGATAACGGGAATAACACCGCCCATATTAATTTTGAGCGGCATCGTTGTTTGCTGGCCACCAACCATTTGCCTGCCAACGTGACGCTTTGCGTAACTAACGGGCACTTTGCGACGCGCCGCTTCAACAAAAACGATGAAGGCGATGATGCCGATAAGTGCAACTATCAGCCCAAAAACCCCGAGAATCTCCAAAGTGTCGCCACCGCGAACTCGTTCCCAAATCTGCTGCACACCGCGGGGCAAACCAATCACAATACCTGCGAAGATCAGTAACGAGATTCCGTTACCGACGCCACGATCAGTGATCTGTTCGCCTAGCCACATGACGAATATCGTTCCTGTGGTAAGCGTCAATACCGTTGTCAGCAGGAATCCCCAAGTTGGAGCTCCGACCTGGTTGACTTGTAACCAGTGCGCCACAAACGACGTTTGCACGGCGGCGAGGCCGACGGTCAGATATCGCGTCCACTGGTTGATCTTTTGGCGCCCCATCTCGCCCTCTTCCTGCAACTTCTTCAACTGCGGCGAGACAACAGTCATCAACTGCAAAATGATCGATGCCGTGATGTAAGGTGTAACCCCGAGTGCAAAGATTGAGATGGTCCGGAAGTTTCCTCCCGAGAAGAGATCGAGAACACCCAGGAGCGTACCGGCGACATCGTGCCACACAGCTTCCAGACGATCGTGATTGATCCCTGGAGCGCCGATGTGTGCGCCGAGCCGGTAAACTGCGAGCAGACCTAGCGTAAACAAAATGCGCCGGCGGAGATCCGGCACATTAAACATATTGCGAACAGCGGCAAAAAACTTTTCCATGGGAAAACCTCAGCGCGGCGTAAATTCTAGCTTCCGATTTCTACAACCGATCCGCCTGCCTTTTCAATTTTTTCACGCGCGCTTTTTGTGAAGCGGTGAGCGGAAACACGCAGCGGCTTGGACAGTTCTCCGCTGCCTAATACAACAACATCATGCTTCGCTTTCTTAATCAAGCCCCGGTCATGAAGCAGTTCGGGACTGACCTCCTCATTGGCATTGAAATGACGGTCGAGAGCAGTCAAACTTATTTCCAGCCAGGCTTTTTTGAACACATTCGTAAACCCACGCTTTGGCAATCTTCGATGCAGAGGCATTTGACCGCCTTCGAATCCCGGCTTCCGCGTGTAACCGGATCGTGACTTCTGACCTTTTTCCCCTCGCCCTGCGGTCTTGCCCAGTCCGGATCCAGGGCCTCTGCCGACTCTTTTCTTTTTGTGAGTAGAACCTTTTGCGGGACGAAGCCCACTAAGACTGATGCTCATATCAACTCCGTTCAGAAACCTTATTAAACGAGGCGAAGAAGATGCGGTACCTTCGCGACCGCACCTCGCATCGACGGCGTATCGGGGCGCTCGACGATTTGATTCAGCTTTGTTATTCCCAGGCTGCGCACAACCTCTTTGTGCGTGCGCGGCGCGGCAATGAAGCTACGATAGTACTGGATGCGAATTGTTCCGGCGCCTGCAGGTGACTTGGGCTTGGCGCTCTTCGCAGGAGTGACCTTTTTTGCAGGTCGCTTTGTTGTGGTTTTCGATTTAGTACTTTTTACCTTAGCTGGCATGACACCTCGTCGTAATTCAAAACAATCAATTCAGGTAAAAGGGATTACATCTCGTCGACCTGTTTGCCTCGCAGTCGAGCCAACTCAATTGGATCTTTCATCCGCAGCAGCGCGTCAAAAGTGGCTCGCACAACATTGTGCGGATTGGTTGAGCCAAGAACCTTCGTGCGCACATCTCTTACTCCAACGGCTTGCATGACTGCCCGGACGGCGCCACCGGCTATAACGCCTGTACCCTCGGAAGCGGGTTTGACCAACACGCGTCCGGCGCCAAAACGGCCAATTAGCTGATGCGGCAACGTGTTATTGATCAGCGGAACACGAATAAGATTCTTTTTCGCCGACTCAATTCCCTTCTTGATGGCCAGTGGCACTTCGCGCGCCTTGCCGGTGCCAAAGCCAACGTGTCCACCCTCATCGCCCACAACGACCAGAGCGGCAAACGATAGATTCTTTCCACCTTTAACTACCTTTGTAACGCGGTTAATGGAAATAACCTGATCTTTCAGATCTAATCCTTGCGAAGGAATACGCTGTTTAGGTTGTCTCATGTTTATGCTTTTTCTTCTTCTCGTCCTTCTTCTCTGGGGCGACGACGACCTCACCATCACCAGCAGATTCGTCCTTATTCAACCCTGATTTTCGAGCGGCTTCAGTCAGCGCCTTAATGCGACCATGATAAAGATAGCCACCCCGATCGAACACGACGTGATCGATTCCCTTTGAGAGCGCTCGCTCCGCGATGGCGGCCCCAATGCGTTGTGCAGCTTCAACAGTGCCGCCGCTTCCGGTTCTCAAGTCTTTCTCAGTACTTGAAGCGGAAACAAGCGTCTGTCCCTGCTCATCATCAATGATCTGCGCGTAAATGTGGTTCAGGCTACGATAAATAGCCAGTCGTGGTCTAGTGGTCGTGCCTCGAACCTTGCGCCGGATGCGTCGATGTATCGCACCTCTAACAGTTGATCTATCCGTATTTGCCATCTCAGTATATTTCCGATTTTTGATTTCCGATTTCCGATTTGAAGCGCCATCCCCTTGAGCAATCAAAATCAAAATTGGCAAATCGGAAATCGGCAATCCAAAATTATTTTCCAGTCTTACCCGGTTTCAACTTGATCGGTACACCAGCATAACGAATGCCTTTGCCTTTGTAAGCGTCAGGCTTACGCAGCTTATGCATCTCTGCCGCAACCTGGCCCAGCTTCTGCTTGTCGATGCTGGTAAGAGTTAGTGTCGTCTGGTATTGCTGAATTCCGCCTTTCGTTGTCAGACGCTCAGCTTTTGCATCGACCTCCTTCGGCAAGGGAAACTCGATAGGATGGGAATAGCCTAGGGAAAACACGATCTTTTTGCCCTGAACGTCAGCCTTATATCCAACACCGACGACATCCATCTGCCTGCTGAAACCCTGAGTGACGCCTACAACCGCGTTGTTTGCCAGTGCTCTGGCGAGGCCATGAAGCGCGGCCAGTTCATCCGAAGCACGCTCTGCTGTCAGCTCCTCACCATCAAGTTTGAAGGTTATACCGTTAGGTATCGGAGTCTTGAGCGCACCCTTCGGCCCTTTAAACTCGAGCTCTCGTTCGCCAACGGTGACGGTAACGCCCTTGGGCAATTTGATTGCTTTTTTTCCAATCCGCGACATTTCGTAACCTCTGCCTCACGAATAGGACTGATAGGACCTATTGGGACCTATATGACCCTCTTCGACTTAATAGATTTGCGCCAACAGCTCACCACCAATGTTCTCCCGGCGCGCCGTTTTGCCACTCATCAGACCCCTGGACGTCGAGACAATGTTCACGCCATAGCCACCCAGCACCTTCGGGATCTGATCCGAACCCACATAAACACGCCGGCCCGGCCGGGAAACTCGTTCAAGATGGGTGATCGAGGACGTACCACGCGCGTCATAACGCAGAAAGATCCGGATGGTCCGTTTAAGTCCTTCGCCCTTAACGACGAAATTGTTTACGTAGCCTTCTTCTTTGAGAATTCTGGCGATTTCGAGTTTTAGTTTCGAAGCCGGAATATCGACGCGCGAGTGCTTGGCCGCAATTGCATTGCGAATTCGCGTTAACATGTCGGCGATGGGATCAGTCATTCTTTACTCCATTTTCGATTGCCAATTGCCGATTGCCGATTGCAAAAATTAGAAGTCGGCAATTGGAGATCGGCAATGTTATTCACCAGCTCGATTTCACGACGCCTGGGATTTGGCCCTGCAGCGCTAACTCGCGAAAGCAGATGCGACAGAGGTTGAACTTGCGCAGGTAGCCACGTGGCCGGCCGCACCGCTTACAACGAGTGTAGGCCCGCACCGAGAACTTCGGTCTGCGCTGGGATTTTGCGATTAAAGATTTCTTTGCCATGCTTCCTCGTTTTGGTAAATGGTAATTAGTAAATCGTGAGTGGTTTGCTTATGGCGGTCGTCACCATCTGCGACTCACGATTTACGATTCACCATTCACCATTCCACCATTTACTGTTCCTATTGCCTGAACGGCATCCCCAAGCTGCGTAAGAGCGCCCGCGCTTGTTCATCGTTTCGGGCAGTCGTAACTATCGAAATATTCATGCCGCGCAACTTATCTACTCTGTTGAAATCGATCTCAGGAAAAATCAGCTGCTCTCTCACACCAATCGTATAGTTTCCCCGACCGTCAAATGCCTTTGGTGATACGCCACGAAAATCGCGCACACGCGGTAGGGCAATCGAAACCAGCCGATCCAAAAACTCATACATGCGATCGCCGCGCAACGTGACCATAACGCCAATGGGCATGCCCTGGCGCAGCTTGAACGAAGCGATGGATTTTTTCGCCTTTGTGATAACAGGCTTCTGACCTGTAATCGCCCGCAACTCGTCTGCGGCTGTGTCCAAAATCTTCGCGTTAGCGATGGCTTCACCCATTCCCATGTTGATAACAATCTTTTCCACCTTCGGAACTGCCATCGGATTGCTGATCCCAAATTCCTTTGCAATCGCGGGCGCAATCTCCTTCTGGTATCGCTCTCTTAATCTCGCTGCCATCGTTTCTTTCCTCTAAAGCGACCTGACAAGCTGCCGCTGCAAGCACTCCTAAATCTATCTTTCCAGTGAATGTCTGCTCTTCGCTGCTACCCGTGTCTTCGTGCCGTCTGACTCAACGTTGTAACTGACTCTGGTCGGTTGCCCCGATTGAGGATCAACCAGTTGTACGTTCGAAATATTTATGAATGCTTCCTTATCGATGATTCCGCCGCCACGGTTGCTCTGCGGATTGGCCCGCTGGTGTCGCTTAATCATTGCGACGCCTTCCACCTTTACTTTTCCCTTTGCGGGCACAACTTCAAGCACACGTCCGCGCTTACCTTTATCACGGCCCACGATAACGACCACTTGATCGTTCTTCTTGATTTTTGCGCGCTTTGTTCCTGCCATGATACTTAAATGACCTCCGGGGCCAATGAAACGATTTTCATAAAATTCTTGTCGCGGAGCTCGCGCGCAACTGGGCCGAAGACGCGAGTGCCGATTGGCGTGCCGTCTTCCTTGATCAAAACTGCCGCGTTTTGATCGAAGCGAATATAAGTTCCATCCTTGCGTCGCACTTCCTTGCGAGTCCGCACGATGACCGCGTCCTGCACTGTGCCCTTTTTTATCGTACCGTCGGGTGACGCCTCTTTGACGGTGACTTTGATGCGATCACCGAGGCTGGCAATCTTGCCGGTCGAGCCGCCGATCGGCATGATCATTTCCACACGGCGCGCCCCCGAATTGTCGGCGACCTCCAAAGAGGTCTGCATTTGAATCATGACTACACTCCCACCAATCGCCCGTTGCGAATTTCGGTACAGGACCTCTATGACGTATTGGACCTATGTGACCTTTTCGCAATCTTATTTAGCAGCTTTTTGCACTATCTCAACGACTCGCCAGCGTTTCTTGGTCGAAAGCGGACGCGTCTCGACAATTCGCACCTTGTCGCCTACGGTGGCGCCCAATTCGTCATGCGCCATGAATTTCGACGTACGCCGTACGTACCGTCGATACTTCTGGTGCATCACCAGACGATCGACTTGCACGACCACCGTTTTCTGCATCTTGTCAGATGAAACGGTGCCCACTTTCTGTGAACGGTGGGCGCGCTTTCCATTACCCTTCGACGCACTCACTGCCGAATCCTGATACGTGTCCTGCTTATTTTCTTCTGCCATTACTCTTTACTCTGTCTGCTGACGTGAGCTGCCAAAACTGTCTTCCTAAGATGCAGTCTCTGGTCGCCTTTGCCGCGTCAATGTTTGAATCCTGGCCAGCGATTTCTTCTCTTGACGGATTCGTTTCACCGCATCAACCTCACCCAAAG
>JBKPCC010000015.1:0-9203 GCA_046727215.1 Acidobacteriota bacterium | reverse complement strand
CCACAAACTGCACCTTCGGGTTCTTCTTTCCCAACACCCGCGTGATCGCCGCCGTCAGCGTCGTCTTCCCGTGGTCCACGTGTCCAATAGTCCCTATGTTCACGTGCGGCTTACTACGGTCGAATTTCTCTTTGGACATCTGTCTAACTCCTTTTGAACGATGAGTGGAGGTTAATTAGAATTTCGAATTGCGAATTGCGAATTTAGAAGGCAACTGGTAGTTCACAGACGTTACTTCCAAATTCGCAATTAGAAATTCGAAATTCATCTAGCCACACCCTGAACCTTAGCTATCACTTCCTCGGCAATGTTCTTAGGTGCCTGTTCGTAGCGCTCAAAGTGCATTGTGGAAGTAGCTCGCCCCTGTGTCGCCGAGCGTAAATCCGTTGTGTAGCCGAACATTTCCGAGAGCGGCACAAACGCTGTGATTACTTGAGCTCCGCCCACACGCGGTTCCATGCTCTCGATCCTTCCACGGCGCGAATTCAAGTCGCCATTTACCGCACCCGTGTAGTCATTCGGCGTCACCACTTCGACACGCATAATCGGTTCGAGCAACACAGGTTTCGCCTTCTTAAGGGCGTCCTGAAACGCCAACGAACCCGCGATGTGGAAAGATCGTTCATCGGAATCCACTTCGTGGTAAGAGCCAAACACGAGACGGACTTTTATATCGACCATTTCATAGCCCGCGAGGAATCCACGCTCCATTGCGTCCCTGATTCCCTGTTCGACAGGCTTAATATATTCCCTTGGAATCGCGCCACCGGTGATTGCGTTTTCAAAAACGAAGCCTTCACCTGGTGCAGGCTGAATCTCAATTTCTACGTGACCGTATTGACCACGGCCACCAGTCTGCTTCTTGTAAACTTCTTTTCCGGGAGCCTGCTGAGTGATGGTTTCGCGATACGCCACCTGAGGCTTGCCGACATTCGCTTCAACGCCAAACTCACGTTTCATGCGATCGACAATGATCTCAAGGTGCAATTCGCCCATGCCGGCGATAATCGTCTGACCCGTCTCTTGATCGGTAGAAACATTAAACGACGGATCTTCCTGGGCCAGCCGGTTTAAAGCGACCCCGAGTTTGTCCTGATCCTGTCTTGTCTTAGGTTCAACTGCGACGCGAATAACAGGCGCGGGAAACTCCATTGCCTCGAGGACAATCGGTTTGGTCTCATCGCAGATTGTGTCGCCGGTAGTAACCTGCTTCATTCCGCCGATTGCGATAATTTCGCCGGCGCTTGCGTCCTCAATGTCTTCTCGCTTGTTCGCATGCATGCGCATCAACCGGCCGACGCGCTCTTTCGTCTCTTTGGTCGAGTTATAAGCATACGATCCGGCCTTGATAGACCCGCTGTAAATGCGAACAAACGATAGTTGGCCCAAATGCTTATCGGCCATGATCTTGAAAACAAGACCAGAAAACGGCGCGCTTGCATCTGCGGGCCTTGTTTCAATCTGGCCGGTTTTCGGATTCGTGCCTTGAACGGGCGGAATGTCCAGCGGCGAAGGAAGAAAATCAACCACAGCATCGAGCAGCGTCTGCACACCTTTGTTTTTGAATGCAGAACCGGTGACGACCGGAATCAACTTGATTTCGATTGTTCCCTTGCGCAGTGCCTTGCGAATTTCTTCCTCGGTAATCTCTTCACCCTCGATGTACTTGTGCATCAAGGCATCATCGACACTGGCGACTGCCTCTATGAGCTTCTCCCGCGCGGCTGCAGCAGGCGCTTTCAAGTCATCAGGTATTTCAATGGTCTCGTATTCGGCGCCCTTGCTTTCGTCGTTCCAAATCAATCCCTTCATGGTGATAAGATCCACCACCCCTTTGAATTGATCTTCTATTCCGATCGGAATCTGAAGGGCCACAGGATTTGCGCCAAGACGCGTAATGATCGACTCGAAGGATCGTTCGAAAGAGGCGCCGGCTCTATCCAACTTATTTATGAAACAGATCCTGGGCACGCCATACTTGTCTGCCTGACGCCAAACAGTTTCTGACTGCGGCTCAACGCCCGCCACGCCATCAAATACGGCTACCGCGCCATCGAGAACGCGCAAAGAGCGCTCGACCTCCATCGTGAAATCGACGTGTCCCGGAGTGTCGATAATGTTGATGCGATGATCGACTCCGTTGCGCTGCCAGAAGCATGTAGTCGCAGCGCTGGTGATCGTAATCCCGCGCTCCTGCTCCTGCTCCATCCAGTCCATGGTCGCCGTACCCTCGTGCACTTCACCAATCTTGTGGGTGATGCCCGTGTAATAAAGGATACGTTCCGTAGTGGTGGTCTTACCGGCATCGATGTGCGCCATGATGCCGATATTCCTAAACGTTTTTAGATCGTGCTTAGCCATTTCTTTGGTCTTTGGTTTTTGGTCTTCGGCCTTTGACTACGGCCCACAGTCCAAAGGCCCAAGGCCCTATTACCACTTGTAATGCGCGAACGCTTTGTTTGCGTCCGCCATTCGATGTGTATCTTCTTTCTTCTTTACCGCGTTTCCACGATTGTTCGCCGCGTCGAGTATTTCTGCCGCCAGCCGGTCAGTCATCGTTTTTTCACCACGGCCGCGCGCATACGAAACAATCCAACGAATCGCCAGCGCGCCCCGGCGCTCCTGATGTACTTCAACCGGAACCTGGTAAGTCGAACCACCGACGCGCCGGGACTTAACTTCGACTGTCGGCTTGACGTTATCGATCGCACGTTTGAAAACTTTCAACGGCTCTTCGCCAGTTTTGTCGGCAATCTGTCGCATGGCGCCATAAAAAATATTCTCCGCCAGCGACTTCTTACCCATCCACATGACCCCGTTGATAAACTTTGTCACCAACGGACTGCTGTAGATTGGATCCGGCAGAACCTCTCGTCTTTCGGCAACTCTTCGTCTTGGCATAGATCAGTCTCAGCTATCAGATTCGAAATTGAGTCAAGGCCTACTTGCCCGCCCCAGACTTCGGCCGTTTGGCTCCGTATTTTGAGCGTCCCTGTTTGCGATCAGCTACGCCAACCGAGTCGAGTGTCCCGCGGATGACGTGATAACGGACGCCCGGCAAATCCTTCACACGACCGCCGCGGATAAGCACGATGGAGTGCTCCTGCAGGTTGTGGCCGACGCCGGGGATGTACGTGGTCACTTCGATCCCATTTGTCAGACGAACTCGAGCCACCTTCCGCAGCGCCGAGTTCGGTTTTTTCGGAGTTTGGGTGTACACGCGTGTACAAACGCCGCGTTTCTGCGGTGAACTCTGCAGTGCCGGGCTGGCTGTCTTGTATTTGACTTTTTCCCGGCCTTTGCGAACCAACTGATTAATTGTCGGCAATGCTCTTCCTCTTTCGTTGTTTGCAGTACTCGCACACGCGCAAAAAGGCATTACCTGCCTCTTTCCGGAACTCGTCCGGCAGTCAGCGCAGGCGGCTGCCCTGCATAATGATTTAATTCAGGGATGTTCTGACTTCGCTGCTTGGGCGGGTGTGGATCGTGGCTTCCCCTAAGCCGAAGCTTTTCTGTGGCGTCGCATCGTTCAGACGAGAAGGGTTTAACCGTTCACGCGAGCATGCGCGGGGGCCTCGACAATACTCGGGGCGACGCATGCAAATTACGCCACAATAATTCTCAAAACGACTGGAAATCCTTACCAGCCGGGCAACGCCTCCACACCGACAGAACCTGCTGGACGCTGCACTGTGCGCTTCAGACGCTCGGTCCGAAATGGCAGACTATAAATGTTACGCGTTTTGGTGTCAAGCGGATGACGTGTGTGCTCGGCTTCCGCTTCAGAAAATCCACTTAACTAAGTACCAAAGACCGAAACCTAAGCCGCTCAGGACTATGGCGATTGTGAAGATCAACGCCGCCACGGCGAGTTTGAACTTCCGGTATCGCTTCTCATCCGGCGGAGAAAGCGATCCCTGCGGAAAATACGGTGGTGGTGTATAAGTGGCCATCTCTAAATCCTTGCTCAGAGCTGTCGGGTGTCAGGAGTTGGAGAGCTGTTACCCTCAGTCTGTTTCTTTAATTCATCTTCCTTTTGCTTTTTCAAAAGGTCTTCCTGGTGCTTCTTCGCAGCCTGAATGCGCTCAACCCCTGCGCGCGCTTCAGCGAGCCCGTCCTGTGCGCGATAGTTATCCGGATCAATGTCCAGCGACTTTGAAAATGCAGCAGCGGCTTCATCGTATTGCGCCAATCGAGTCAGCGCCATACCCAAATCGCAGTAAACGTCCGCGTCATCATTCTTCAATTTATTAGCCTGCCGATACTCTCGTACGGCCTCCGAATAGAGTCGCAAGCCCGCGTATGTCTGTCCCAGATTGTAATGCGCCTCTGGATCGTCAGGGTTATCCGTCAAATACTGCTTGTACGTCTCGACAGCTTTCTTGTATGCAGACTCAGCTTCCTCTGCTTTATTTAACGCTTCATATGCAAGGCCAAGTCGAAAGTGTGCTTCGGCCAGATTCGGATCGAGCCTCAACGCCTGATTAAAGGCTTCGACCGCTTCCGAGTCTTCATCGTTTCGATACAGCTCTTTGCCCTTCTCAAGCAGCGAGCGCGCCTGTGAAGGACCATCGGTTGTCCCGTTTGCTATACCAACGGAAGTTCCGTTTGCGGGGTGCGTTTCGCTCTTGTTCTTCCTGCAGCCCGCTGAAAACAACAGCAGGCACAACGCACAGAAAATGAGCGGCTTTATAGTCCGGGGTCGCAATCGACACTCAAGGGGAGCAGATTGGAGTTAGCACCGAGATCTGTACGCCAAACGCACGTTCGAGTCAAACGCAGTGAGGGACGGCTTTTGCAACGGATCTTCCACTACGGCTCGGAGCTAATAAACCTCGCGGTGTCGATGTGTCTTCTTTGTTGCGAGAGAGAATCGGGGCTCAACCTCAACATTTTCACTGACTAATCGCAATACATGTTCGCCAACGGCCGGTCCGTGTTTAAACCCATGACCAGACCCGCCACCTACCAGCCACACGTTCTCGAATTCGGGATGCCGATCGATCAAAAAATCCCCGCTGGAAGTGTTTTCATATTGACACACACGCGCCTCAACTATCGGTTGGTCCTTCAAGGCCGGTACCCGCTCAGCCAGAAAGCTCCGGAGGGCGGTGATTCCTGAGCTAGTTGGCAGCCGCTCGCCCTCGTCGGGATCGAATTCAGGCCCATGCCTGTCGATAGCTACTTTGAAACCGCGACCATCTACATCCGGCATGGCATACACAAGATCATTGAAATCAATCCACGTAGGCATGGACGGGTAACAAAACGTGGCGGGCCTCGAAGGAAGACCAAGGAAAAAGACTTCCTGCCGCGTGACGTGGATCAGTTTTCCAAGGATCTGTGGAAATACTTTTGGCAGCCACGGACCACACGCGAAGACATAGTTGTCAGCGCGAATGGTTTTCCCGTCACGCGTGGTTACCACGTTCAGCTTTCCTTCGCCTCGTGGCGCACGTACCTCGTCCGGTAAATAAGTGACACCGATTTTTCTTTGGTGCGCGACTAGCGCCTGAACGGCTTGTCGCGCCATCAGAATCCCGCTGTCCGGTTCCAGCAAACCCCAAAATGTCGGATTGATTTTCAGCGGAGGATACCGCCGACGTATTTCGTTATGGTCCAGGCGTTCACAACGCACGCCAGCATTTCGCAACGTAACGGCTGTCGCTTGTGAGTATGAATCGTGTTCGCGAGCCAACCACAAGACTCCTGTCCTGTAGAAGAGTGGACGAAGATAATCATTCGCCGGCTGCGATTCGATCTCTTTAAAGAACTTAAGCCATTGTTCATACGACGTCTGGGCGGATCTCGTATAGAGATCATCCGGACCGTAGCCCATTCGGATTATGCGAGACTCTCCACCTGAGCTACTACGACCGTTTGCTGGCCCGTATCGATCCAGCAAAGCCACACGAGCGCCGGCTTGCTGAAAGTGATAGGCCGTCCACGCGCCGAAAACACCGGCCCCAATCACGGCAACGTCATATCTCTCTGCGCTCATTGGGTAACGCAAAAAACACGAAATATTTGTATAAGCGTTATTGCTGCATCGCGCGATTTAACGCTGGAGGAGTGTGTGTCTTGTCTTCACTGAAGACCTTGAACTTTCCGCCAAACTTCGACGATTTGATCGCGCAGTGGAGTTTTCCATCGGCGAGATTGATAACCATCACTGCCTCTTCGATTCCACAGTTATGAGCCATACAACCCCTGACGACCAACGCTCCCTGGTCGTTCTCAATCGGCATTTCTGTCTCCATGCGATTCATGAAGAAGCTGTAGTTCGTCCCGAGAAGCGATTTCAACCTCTTCTTGATTGCTGGCTCAGCTTTGAATAAATCGCTGGGATACTTACCTACATAGGACTCTAATCGCTGAGATTCATAAGCGACGAAAACAAGGGGTTTACTGGGACCGGCTGTAGAAGTCGTCCATAGTGAAAGCACAGCGAACAAGGGGATAAGCCATCGCATACGATACCTCCAACTTAATCGGCTTCGAGTGGAAGGACTAATAACGGCTCCGAAACCTTATCACCGTTGTGACAAGTCGTTCCAGTAACAAGCCGGTGGCCTCTTGCACCTGCAGAAGGGCCCTCTGTCAACAAAAAGGCCGGCGTGATTATCACGCCGGCCAGTAAACACGACAATCTGGAAGTTGCTTACTCTTCAGGTTCAGTAACTTGAACTTCTCCGGCCCCGTCACCACCATCGCCTGCGGCGGCTGTTACCGCAGCGCGCGGCGGCAAGGCGATGTCATGACCACCAACGATGTCGGGAAATTCATCGAGCTCCCGCTCGCGGGCTTGATCGATGGTCTCGTCACGTTCGACTTCAACGTTCCGGTAGTACTCCATACCTGTACCTGCCGGAATCAGACGACCCATGATCACGTTCTCCTTCAGACCGCGCAGGTAGTCGATACGTCCTGAAATGGCGGCTTCAGTAAGCACCCTGGTCGTTTCCTGGAACGAGGCAGCGGAGATAAACGAGTCTGTCGAGAGCGAAGCCTTCGTAATGCCCAGCAACAAGGGCTCAGCCTGCGACACCTCGCCATCGATTTCCCGCACACGCTCGTTTTCATCAGTGAAGCGGAAGCGGTCGACCTGCTCTTCTAATAAGAAGTCAGTGTCGCCAACCTCTTTGATCTTCACCCAGCGCAACATCTGGCGAACGATAACCTCGATATGCTTGTCGTTGATGTTGACGCCCTGGAGCCGATAAACCTCTTGAATTTCGTTCACAAGATACTCCTGCAATCTGCTCATTCCGAGCACTCGCAGAATATCGTGCGGATTCAACGGTCCATCCATCAGGGCCTCGCCGGCACGAACTCTATCGCCTTCCTGAACGTTGATGTGCGTGCCGCGAGGGATATCGTACTCTCGCTCTTCACCATCATCGCCCGTAATGATCAACTTGCGTTTACCCTTGGCGATCGGTCCAAGCTTGACGGTTCCATCGATTTCTGACATCACAGCCGTCTCAGCGGGTTTCCGTGCTTCAAACAACTCCACGACGCGCGGTAGACCGCCGGTGATGTCTTTCGTCTTCGTGGTTTCTCGCGGGATCTTCGCAATGATGTCCCCCGGTTCAACCTCATCACCGTCGCTTACCATCAGGTTCGCGCGCACCGGCATCTGGTACGTCTTCAACACCTTATTACTTGGGCTTCGGATTTCCAGTCGCGGCTGCTTCTTCTCGTCGGGCGAGTCTTTCACAACCATACGCGACTGACCTGTTACTTCGTCGACTTCTTCGTCGAAGGTCACGCCCTCTTTCAGGTCCTGGTACTTAACGTGCCCCGCGACTTCCGTGAGAATCGCGAACGTAAATGGATCCCAGGTCGCCAGCAACTGATCCTGAACCACTCGCTGGCCGTCCCCAACCTGAATGTGCGCTCCGTAAACGATTTGATAACGGGCCACTTCACGACCGCGGTCGTCAATGATGGTTAACGCGCCATTCCGGTTCATGGCGATGCGTTCGCCCTTACGGCTGGTAACGGTCTGAAGGTCAACAAACTTGACCGTGCCGTCCTGCCGAGCCTCGTGCTTCGAAGATTCTTCGAGGCGCGCCGTTCCACCGATGTGGAATGTACGCATCGTCAACTGCGTGCCGGGTTCGCCGATTGACTGGGCCGCAATAACTCCCACAGCTTCGCCGATCTCAACCGGACGCCCTGTCGCGAGATTGCGTCCATAGCACTTGATGCAGCACCCACGTCGAGATTCACAGGTCAGGACGGAACGAATTCTCACGCGTTGCACACCTGAGCGCTGAATCTCAGAAGCGAGATCCTCGTCGATCTCCTGGTTGGCTTCGACGATGACGCCGCCTTCAACTGGGTCAATTACATCTTCGAGCGCCGTGCGGCCGACGATACGATCGCGCAACGATTCAATCTCCTCGCCGCCTTCGACAATCGCACTCGCTGAGATTCCCCTTAGTGTTCCGCAGTCATGCTCGCTGATGATCACGTCTTGCGCGACGTCAACGAGACGCCGGGTCAGATAACCCGAGTCCGCGGTCTTCAAGGCCGTGTCAGCCAATCCTTTTCGGGCGCCGTGCGTTGAAATGAAGTACTGCAGCACGTCGAGGCCTTCACGGAAGTTCGCGCGAATCGGCGTTTCGATGATTTCGCCCGAAGGCTTAGCCATTAAGCCACGCATACCCGCTAATTGACGGATCTGCTGCGCGCTACCTCTCGCTCCCGAGTCGCTCATCACCAGAATCGGATTTAGCTCACCACTCGAGCGCTCTCGGTCATCCATTGCCCGGAACATCTCTTTGGCAACCTTGTCGGTGACCTCTGACCAGATAGCGATGATCTTGTTGTATCGCTCACCGTTCGTGATGACACCATCGAGGTATTGCTGCTCAACCGAAATCACCTCTTTTTCCGCCTTGTCAATCAGACCCTTCTTGGCATCCGGCGTAACGAGGTCGTCGATACCAATCGAAATACCTGCTTTAGTGGCATAGAGGAATCCGAGGTTCTTTAGATCGTCAAGCATCTTGACGGTCATTTCGTGGCCCAAGCGGATGTGCGAGTAATTAACAAGCGACTGCAGCCCCTTCTTCTTCAAGGTGCCGTTAATGAACGGCAAGCCTGCGGGAATGGAATCATTGAAAATCACTCGTCCGACAGTCGTGTTAATGACACGCCGGACATCATCTTGCACCGTGGCGCGCAGGATGTCC
>JBKPCC010000014.1:0-11021 GCA_046727215.1 Acidobacteriota bacterium | reverse complement strand
ACATCATTGGACATTTGTCATTTGTCGTTTAGCTCTGAAGGGCAGCGAACCTCACAAACTAATGAAAAATGAAAAATGAAAAATGGAAAATGACAAAGTCTGAAATCCAATCTCCAATCTCCAATCTCCAATGTCCAATGTCCAATCGTTCTCTTTCATAGTTCACTTGCTCAGACCTCGCTAATGACGCTATTCTCTCCTGCGGGCGTGCAGGCCGCCTCCCGTCCGCGGGCAGGACCGAGTCCACCTGATCAATGTTTCGGATTAAGGTTCGTTAACGAACCTCCTTTTGCCCGAGCGATGCGGACAGCGGGCATTAACTAAGGAGGCTCGTATGTCTGATACTCAACGCCGTTCGCACCGCAGTCTTCCCGTCCGTCCCAACCTCGAACAACTTAAACATCAAGCAAAGGACTTGCTTCGTGGCATACGCCAGGGCGATCCAGCAACAATTGACGAATTCAATAAGTACCATCCCCGGCCGATTCCAATTGCCGGTGCAGGCAAAGACGCTGGCGAAGCTTTACGACAGATCAAATTAGCGGATGCGCAGCTTGCGCTGGCGCGAAGTTATGAGGCGCCGAGTTGGTCCCGTTTGGTCCAGGCTTGCAAGCTTGTCGATGCTATCTGGGAGGACGATATTGATACCGTTCGTGAGTTGGTGATCCAAAACCCACGTCTGCTTCACGAACACGCTGTCATCCGCAACTCAAACTGGGGCCCGCCACTGAGTTACGCCGCAAATCTGGGCCGGGATCGCATCATCAAATTACTCTATGACTTTGGCGCGAGAGATCTGAAACACGCCATCGGTCGTGCCGCGCTTCAGGGAAAGATTGGCACGGCGCGCATGCTCTACGAAATGATGGGTCGACCTCCTGTTCCGGAAGATGCGCTCGGTGGACCAGCGTACACCCTCAGCGCGTCTGGAACGGCACTCATACTCGAGCTCGGCGGCCGAGTTTACGACGCTGAAGGTAATCGATTGGCTCCGGTCGATGTGGTCCTTGAAACGGACAGCCGGAAACCAAACGAGAAGCACCAGATTCTCGAACTGTACGTGCAGAAAGGGCTAAAGCTACCGGATACTCCTACGATGGCCTTGCATCGTGGTCGCATAGATCTGCTCGAGCAGCATCTGCGCGATGATCCAAAACTTCTCGAACGAACTTTCACACACGAAGAGATCTATCCGCCAGAACTCGGGTGTCATGATGAGGTCTCAGCCACGCAGGGAACGCCTTTAGCAGGGACAACACTACTTCACCTTTGTGCTGACTACGACGAATTGGAGATCGCGCGTTGGCTCCTGGACCAGGGAATGGATGTGAATGCGAGGGCGACGGTGGATTCAGACGGATTCGGCGGTCATACTGCGCTATTTGGAACAGTTGTGTCCCAGCCGAACTTCTGGATGAACCATCAAGGCAAGCCGCAGGTAGCGCCATTTACACAGTTGTTGCTGGACCGCGGCGCCGATCCGAATGTTCGCGCTTCGCTGCGAAAGAGACTTCATCCGGGATATGCGCCGAAGTACGACGTCGAGACTTTGTACGAGTACCGAAACGTTTCGCCGCTGTCCTGGGGAAGACAATTCCATGCAAAAGTCTTCGTCAGTGAGCCGGCCATGAAGTTGATCGAAGAGGCAGGCGGGCAGCTATAGCATTGCCGATCACCGTTGCTTATGCGGCGCCAATCGCGAGCGGACATACGCTACGAAAACGCATAGGATTCCTACAACGAGAGGGACGACTGCGGGTTTAACGCCATCGCCCATCACGGTAATTATTACCGCACCAATCATGATTATCGTTAGGCCAATGGCTGCGAGAACCGTCAGGTTGGTTCGAGCACGAAACACTCCCGGAAGGATCAAGCCAAGGCCACCGAGCACTTCACAAACTCCGATGAAACGTAGAAACAACCCCGGCAGTTGCACCTGATTCGGAGAGCCCATGGACTTCAATACTTCTATCGGCAGCACGAGCTTTGTTCCGCCGGCAAATAGAAACAGCAGGGCGAGCAGCACTTGAATAATCCACAGAATGATATTCACAACCGAAAGTCCTCCTTAGCAATCGATTCCCCTTGCAACGCATTCCATCTCTCCGCGTCCCCGTCTCGCCCTTTTTCCCACTCACCCATTCAGCGCTTCGGCCCTTCAGCTTCTCAAAGGAACAAGCGCCCGGAGCCGGTCATCACGAAAATAAAGCCCAAGCCACAGCATCGCACCGATCACAACGGGAAAGAGGATTGGGAAAGCGCCTTCGCCTACGCGCACATGTGTTGCAACTGCGCCTCCCAGATAACCCGTCAACAGAATTGCACCAAGCACAGATGTGGGCGGGATAAGATACAGGATCGTCGCGGCTAGTAAGACAATGCCCAGACCCAGAATGACGGTCTCAGGATAACCGAGTCGAACGGTTGCGTCGACGACTGGTCGAGGCTTAATGAGTTTCATGATGCCGTCCATCAACAAGAACAGGGCAGGCAAGCCGCCGATTATGAGTCCCAACCACCTCTTGTTCTTCGGACCGGAATTCAATTCTTTGCTCATGGACCTCTCATTCTTCTTTCTTTGAAAATTAAGCATCGACCTGTTGCCAAACTGAGCGTTACGAGAAGGAGCCAAACCTAGTCGGTTGGCAATCCGGGAATCTCCAGCACCGGCCTTATTTCAATTGTTCCAAGACGAGCCGGCGGGATTTGCTCAGCGATACCGATAGCTTCATCGAGATCCTGTGCCTCAATTAAGTAATATCCGCCGAGTTGTTCCCTCGTTTCTGCAAATGGCCCATCAGTGACCAAACGTTTCCCATCGCGTACGCGAACACTCGTGGCGGTGGCCGTCGGATGTAGTGGCCCGGCGCCAAGGTACTGCCCGTTTGCCTTAATACGCTGCGTCAACTGAGCAGATTCAACATAACAATGCTCGCGTTCAGCTTCGCTCATTGCTTGCTCATTCATGTATACCAACAACATGTATTTCATAATGTGTGCCTCCACTATTAATCGAACCAGCGTTTCTGAAATCGACAGGCCCAAGAAAAATTTCTTAATATCGGCGTATGCTCCCGAACCCAAACGCGGTCGTTGATCTGGTTTATCGCACTGACTGGGGTCGAATTGTGGCGACTTTAATCCGCCAATTCCGCGATTTTGACGTCGCAGAAGAGGCGGCCCAGGAGGCGTTCGCCGCTGCAGTTGCTCAATGGAGAACTGAAGGCGTTCCCGAGTTTCCGCGTGCCTGGATTATTCAAACAGCCCGACACAAAGCAATAGATCGTATACGTCGACAGGTTCGGCTCAGCGAAAAACTGGAGTCGTATGTCGAGTCGGGTCTAATGGAAACGGTCGAAGAGCCTAAGTATGAAATCGGGGAAATTCCTGACGACCGTCTACGATTGATTTTTACTTGTTGCCACCCAGCCCTCGCTCTTGAGGCGCAGGTTGCTCTGACGCTGCGCACGCTTGGCGGGCTCGAAACGGACGAGATCGCACGTGCGTTTCTCGTGCCGCCGCCGACTATGGCCCAACGTCTTGTGCGAGCAAAACGAAAAATTCGAGATGCGGGCATCCCTTATAGAGTACCTGACACGAAAGAGATGCCTGCGCGGCTTGAGGCGGTGTTAACCGCAATCTATCTCATCTTCAACGAAGGCTATTCGCCTACGCGTGGAAATTCGCCAGTGCGCAGCGATCTCTCGTCAGAAGCAATCCGGTTGGCTCGCCTTCTGCGAACATTGATGGAGCCTCAAGCGCCGGCAGAGGTCAGCGGGTTGCTTGCTCTCATGCTGTTACACGATTCACGACGCGAAGCACGTTTGGACGACGCAGGTGATCTGGTAATCCTGGAAGAGCAGGATCGCGATCGCTGGAATCAACAACAGATCGCTGAGGCGCTTCCATTAGTCGAGGCGGCGCTGCGCGTGCCGCAACCCGGTCCCTACGCGATACAGGCGGCGATTGCCGCGGTGCACTGTCAGGCGCCACGTCCCGAAGATACTGATTGGGCACAAATCGTCCAGCTGTACAACCTATTGCAGCAACAGCAACCCTCACCGATCGTCGCATTGAATCGCGCGGTTGCCATCGCCATGCGGGATGGTCCACAAGCGGGCCTCTCGCTGATCGATGACCTGGGTGCAACAGGCGATCTGCAAACTTATCACTTGTTCCATGCAGCGCGCGCCGATCTTTTGCGCCGGTTGGGATCCAGAGTAGAAGCAGCAGAGAGCTATACGCAAGCGCTGGCGCTGGCAACTAACGTCAGCGAGAAGCGGTTTCTGGAGCGCCGCCTGCGCGAAGTGAAGGTGCAAGGCGCGTGAATTTCGGATTTCGGATTGCGAATTTCGAATTTTGCGGTTTTCAAACTCGCAATTCAAAATTCGCAATTCGCAATTGGCAATTCGCATTCGCAATTCTAAAGCCTAGGATCGTTGTTCGGAGGCAGAAATGGAATCGTTAAAAGACGCGAGTCATCTTTATGAGGTCGAACGGAGGGTGTCCCACGCTGAACGTCCGGATTTCCGGATCAGTGAGCTGCAGATCTCGACCACGCAAAAAGTTCCATGGCATTGCCATACAAATGTGACGGATACCTTTTATGTACTCGCCGGTAACGTGAGACTCTTCCTCAGGGACCCGGACGAAGAGGTGCGTCTCAGTCCTGGTGATACGTTTTCGGTGCAGCCGATGCGTCCACACCTGGTTGCAAACGGTGGGGAAATGTCCACGACCTTCCTTGTGCTCCAAGGGATAGGCGAATACGACTATATCCCACTCAATTGAACTTTCCAGAATCTAGAATTACCGTCTCGGAATTGGACAAATTTCGAATTGGAAATTCTGTAAGCCCGACAATTCTGATGATTTCGCTCATCTCGTAAGCGGGATCAGGATTTGCTTGGTTTTAACCGAGCCAAATCTGGACTCAGCTTTGTATTAAGTCTTTCTTTACGATCGAGCAGGAGGAGTTCTTCTTGATGTCTACGTTTCACAAACTTAGTTTTGCACTTTTGGCTGTAGTGGTTCTCGGCATGTATGCACCCGCCGCTAAAGCAGATGTTTGTGGCGCGGTTGTGGGCAACCTGGTTGTAAACTGCGGATTCGAAAGCGGTAACCTTGCAGGTTGGACACAATCCGGCAACACGACCAACACCGGCGTTGGTAATTTCGGCCCCGGACCGCACAGTGGAAATTTCGATGCGTTCGCTGGTCCAGTCGGTAGTGTGGGTTTCTTGTCACAGACCATTGCGACCAATCCCGGCACAGCGTACTCGGTAACATTTTTCCTCAGAAACAACAATGGAGGGAGTCCGAATTCGTTCTCGGCTTCTTTTGGCGGGACGAGTCTTTTGACTCTTACCAACAGCCCGGCATTTGCATACACGCAATTTACCTTCAGCGTGGTTGCCACCGGCGCCTCGAGCCTGTTGCAGTTCGGCTTTCGACACGACGTATCCGAGTGGTTCCTCGATGACGTTATAGTTACACCAGCGTCAGTACCGGAGCCGGCTACGATGTTGTTGCTAGGTAGCGGACTGTTAGGGCTAGGCGGGGGCGTTCGATTCGCGCGGAAAAGACGACCGAAAACGGATCCCGACACGGTGACTTAAACCCAGACGCTCACCGTCCATAGAACCGTAATCTTTCGCTCTGATCGGTGCTGCACTTTCAACTGGTGCAGCACCGATTTCGTTTGTCGTCTTATTCCTTGTCGGGTGGGAGACCGAGGAGCTTACGGTACTGACTGCATCCGGCGCTGGTTGAGTCATTTATGAGTTCTTCACCGACATCTGTTCACTAGTCGACGTTACTTTCCTGATCTTAGCGAGCTAGACATGATTCTTGTGTCGTAGTCTTCTCGTCCCTCCTCTTTTGTCCAGGACGCAATAGTGGTATTTTGATCATCCCACGCTCGATAAATCTTCCGACGAAAGGGTGCCCATGCTACATCAGTCTTCATTACGGTTGAGCTTTGCCCTCTTGGTTCTTTTTGGATCCGTGTTGCTCGCATCGACAGCTTCCGCCCAAAAGAACTCGGAGGATAAGAGTTGTTTTACTCAGCAGACGCGCGACAATGCCGAACGAACAGCAAAGGTGTACAGCGAACCGGATCCAGACTACGACCCTGTGCTTGGCTACAACAAAAGCAAGGGGCCCCGTCCAGGTGCGCCCCCAGTCGATGAGAATGGCTTCGCGAAACCCATCAACTGTGTCGCCAATCGCGATCCATCGCCAGGCAGTGGCACCACGCCGAAGTTCCACTGTTCAGTGCCAGGCAACGTTGATGAGGGTGGTAAGCTCATCAGATACAAGGTGAAGCCGCACTTTAAAGGGCAGTCACGAGACAAGCGGAATGGCGAGGTCTACGGCGAGTTCCTTTCTTCGCGTTTCTCAAAAGCAGTTGGTTTTTTCGCTGATGATGAGTGGGTTGCTGACGTTACTTGCGCGGATTGCGAGAAGAGCCTGACGAAAGGGTTCCAGGGGACGAGTTTTACGCCCTTTCAACCGGCTGCAGGTATCGAGCTGTCACTTGCGAAGGGACTTGACCCGAACTGCAGTCGCAAGGAGTCTGCTCCGTTGGCCGGTGAGCTGCAAAAGCTCGTTCAAAACGGTGCTCCACGCGCAGAGATTGACGCCTTTAAGCTTTGGCTCGCATTCATCGATCACGGAGATACTAAAACGGACAACCAGAGGATCAGTTGTCTAAAGTCGGTGAAGACGCCTGACAATCACAAAATCTGTGACACTGGCCAGGCCGTTTTCTATGTCAGTGACATGGGCTCGACGTTTGGTTACTCGAGCGCCAGCGAGAAGAAAGCCAGGCTCGAAAATTGGCGAGGAAAAGATCCGATTAAAGTTAGCGGCGGTCATTGCAGTTCAACTGCGAAGAGCATCGGCGACTCTAGTGTTAGTGAAGCGGGACGTCAGTTGCTGGCTAATAATCTTCAAAAACTACTCGATGCGGAAAACAGCAACGGAACGATCACGAAGGTGTTCCGCGCATCGCGCAATGCTGAGCGGGATGCGCCGCCGGAAGAGTGGACGGCAGAGTTTGTGCGGAAGGCGAGAACGATTATCGATGCCCGCTGTTCGAACTAGGTGTTAACTCGTCCGCGGTTATTGCGAAAATTTCAATATGAGTTCTAAGAAACAGCCAGCCTTAGTTTCTCCTGCGCAGTCAATGATGGACGACTCGGACCCCGGACACTTCCTCGCGTGGTCCGTCTTCAATCGAGACCTCAGCCAGCTGGAGTTTTTTAAACGCCTGATCGAAGAAGCCGCTGACCCTTCCGTGCCGCTGCTGGAGCGACTTAAGTTCCTCGCAATCTTCGCGAGTAATCTTGATGAATTCTTCATGGTCAGAGTTTCCGGCCTCAAGGAGATGCTCGAAGCCCAGGACATTGAACCCATACCGGGGGAACTGACGCCTTCCGAACAACTCAAAATCGTTCGCGAGCGGATGGTGCCAATGATGCAAGCATACGCACGCTGCTTGCGTGAAGAGGTGCTGCCGGCTTTAGAGGGAGAAGGCATCATCATTGCTCCTTACAAGTCTCTATCCAAGCGGGAAAAGAAAACGCTGGACGAGTATTTCATGAAGAACGTTTTTCTCGTTCTGACTCCACAGGCAGTCGATCCTGCCCACCCTTTTCCCTACATGTCGAACCTCAGCCTTAACATTGGTCTCACGGTCGAAACAGATCCCGCATACACACATACTGGGTCGCTGTCAGGTGAAGAGATCCGGTTCGCGCGCATAAAAGTTCCGCCGGTTGTCCCCAGGCTTGTTCGAGTTAATGACAAAGAGTTGCGGTTTGTCCTGGTGGAAGAGTTGATCGAGGCCAATATTCATTCTTTGTTTGGACGGATGCGGCCCAGCAAAGGCCACCTGTTTCGGATCACGCGTGATGCTGACGTTGAGATCAGGGAGGACAAAGCTGCAGATCTTCTCGGTCTCATAAAACGTTCTCTGCGTGAGCGGCGTTTCGGACTGCCGGTTCGTTTAGAGGTTTCGTCAACGATGCCCGCAGACATGGTTGAGTATCTAACGTCATCCCTTGGTCTGGAGCCGGATGACGTTTATGAACTGGATGCGGTGCTGGATGCGGGTGATTTGATGGAGCTGTATGACCTGGATCGGCCTGATCTCAAAGATCGCCCATTGCAGATGACGGTGCCTCCGCCGCTTCGCAAGCACCGATCTCCGTTCGAAGCAATCCAGAAGCAGGATCTGTTACTGCATCATCCTTACACGACGTACACGAGCGTTACTGATTTCATTCAGGCGGCAGCAGAAGACCCGCATGTGCTTGCGATCAAGATCTGTCTCTATCGCACGGGCAAGAATTCTCCGATACCTCAGGCGTTGATGGCGGCGAGTGAGCGTGGAAAACAGGTGACAGCAGTTGTAGAGATTAAGGCGCGTTTTGACGAGGAGAACAACATCGAATGGGCCAAGCGTCTGGCGGAATCCGGCGTTCACGTTGTCTATGGATTAGTCGACTTAAAGACACATAGCAAGCTCGCGCTCGTTGTGCGACGTGAGGAATCGGGACTTCAAACCTACGTTCACATCGCGACCGGAAATTACAATCCGACTACATCAAAGGTATACACAGATCTGGGATTGCTGACATCGAATCTCGAGATCGGCGACGACGTAACGGACGTCTTCAATTTTTTGACCGGCTTTTCCATGCAAAAAGAATACAGTCGGTTAATGGTTGCTCCGCTAAACCTCCGTGAACGGATGCTGGCCTTAATAGAACGCGAAACGCGACATGCGGAAGCAGGACGGCCAGCGCGCATTGCTGCGAAGATTAATCGTCTAACAGACCTCGACATCATCGAAGCGCTTTACGGCGCCTCGCAGGCGGGTGTGGAGATCGATTTGGTCGTTCGTGGCGCCTGCATGTTGCGGCCCGCCGTCCCCGGGCTTTCACCCACGGTACACGTAAGAAGTATCGTGGGCCGTTTTCTTGAACACAGTCGCATTTTTTATTTTGCAAACGGTGGTGACGACGACGTTTACATTGGTTCAGCCGACTGGATGACTCGCAATCTCGTTCGTCGTGTTGAAGTGGTTACGCCAGTGCTTGATCAGCAGTCGAAGAAATACTTGAAAGACGTACTAGATGCTTATTTGCGGGACAACGTCAAGGCCAGAATCTTAAATGCGGACGGAATTTACGAGCAGCCTCAACTTCGCCCGGGCGAGAAGCCCTTTGACAGTCAGATGTATTTCGAAGGCCGAAACAGTTTTCCATCGGCGGTAGCCGCCGTTGGTTCATCACCTAAGCGATTGTTTGGACGCCATTGATGCTACCAATAGCGGACGTTACTTCAACTCTCCGCCCGATTAGTTCATTCAACAAAAAGGGGTGATACATGAACAGGCTTAGCCTCAGCTTGCTGGCGACGTTTCTAGTCATCCTGCTCGGGAGTGGAATAGTCGCTTATGTTCTACGTGATCGCTCGGTACCCGCGGGCGTCAACACGACAAAATCGAAGTCTGAATCGTCAACAGCCACCAATGAGACCGCTGCGGAAAATGAAAAACACGCAAACCTTCCATTGATGGGACAACTTTTTGGCCCAGATTATTCAGGGCTATCATCAAACAACTATGTATCTTGGGAATCGACGGCGGCAAGAATCGCTTTACGATTTTCGCTTGCCGCGTTTTTGGCTGCCCTGTTGGCATTTCGACCACGTCGCGGTGTTGCTTTCACGCATCGGAATCCATACGTCGCGCAAACACAGATCTTGATGGCCGTCGTCGCCGGCGCCATGATGATGGTAGTTGGCGATAGCGCAGCCAGGGCCTTCGGAATTTTTGCTGCAGCCTCTCTCGTCCGGTTTCGCACAAACATCCGCGACCCAAAAGAGATCACGGTACTTTTGATCTGCCTCGGAGTTGGATTGGCCGCCGGTATTGGCCGTTGGGATATGGCGGTGATTTTGACAGTGTTCGTGCTGATATCGCTATCCATTTTGGAATACTTTGAGCAGAAGCAGGTCTTCCGTTCGATGAAGGTTTCCGTTGAGACGCGGAACGTTGACCGCACAAACGAAGTGTTACAAAAGGTATTTTCGCAACATAAGTTTGATAACGAGCTACGCGAACTTAATCGGCCCGACGAAGATGATCCGATGGGCAAGATCGTCTATCTTGTAAACCTGAACACAGTGATCAGCACCAGCGGGTTAAGTGAAGAGATTCTTTCAGCTGACAGCGAGAATATCGACAGCGTCGAATGGGATCAGAAAGAGAGCACTACCTATCTTTATAAGTAGTCCTGAAGTTGGCGTTTGGTCAAATATCGTGTTAAGAACTGCCGTTCCCTAACATCTTAATGGCATCGCGCGGGACTTCACCATACGACCTATGAAAAAAGCAGCAAAACCAAAAAACGTGGACGCCTACATTGCGTCTGCTCCGAAAGATGTGCAGCCAAGACTGAAAGAGCTTCGGCAGTTAATTAAAAGAACAGCACCGGATGCTGCGGAGCGTATCAGTTACGGAATGCCCTATTATCACTACAAGGGCCGTCTGGCTTACTTTAGTTTTTGGAAGGAACACATCGGCCTCTATCTGCCCACACCGGTCATCGCTGAGCACGAAAAGGACCTGGAAGGTTATGAAACAACTAAGGCCACCGTGCGATTACCGCTAAATCGTAAACTTCCGGCCCCACTAATCGGAAAGCTGATTAAAGCGCGAATGAAAAAGAACGACGCCGGCAAAAAGAAAGCTCGGTGAACGGGCGAAACGGCGAAGTGCGAAGAAAATCCAGAACCCGTCGCCTTACCTATTGAGTTATAGCCTGGAGCCAGCCTGGTTCTCGCTCGTGCTCTTCTTCATGCCGGCGCAGACGGGCTGTCATGACGCTCGCTCGGCCTAAATACCCAACAATCTTGCGCGGATTCTCGCGACTCACGACGGGTAAGCGGTGAAATGGTCGATTTTAACTGCAGTCCTAAAGCCCGATACTGGTGCAGTTTCAGCT
>JBKPCC010000013.1:0-17450 GCA_046727215.1 Acidobacteriota bacterium | reverse complement strand
TTGGGCGGTTATTGCAGATGGGAACGGCGGTTACCCGTGATCAAAATAATTTTGTCCACAAATTGGCCACAAGCTAAAAACGGCTGCCAATGCGGGCAGCCGTAATTCTTTTTGTTGATTGGAGTTATTGGTCGGGGCGAGAGGATTCGAACCTCCGACCTCACGGTCCCGAACCGTGCGCTCTACCAGGCTGAGCCACGCCCCGACAATACAGCTATGGGATTCTAGGGAACCACTCTAAGAGTGTCAAACCGGTCGCTTGGCAGTGGTCCGTAATCAGTGGTCAGTTGCGGGAAATTGTAGGGGCCGCCCTTGCGTGCCATAACCTGATTGAGGTTAATCCAGGTTCACCGGATGGGACGGCCCACGGAATGCCGCCCCTACAATTCCGTAATTCCGAACCAATACTCGGTCAAAACACATCTTAGCGGAAATCATCGCTCAGGTGTTCCCTTCGCCACCCAAACTGCCCACTCCCGACCGATATTCAGATCTTTCCCGTAATACGTCGCTGGAAATTTGCTTACGAAGTTTAAGAAACGTTCCAGGTCCTCGCGAGGTGGATTGTCCAACACTTCCTTCAATGTCTTACCCCTGAAGATCCCACTCGAAAGCTTTTGATTCATGAAATCCTTGCCCGCGAGTGCCTGCGAGGTCTTCTTGATCTCATTCAACATCGCATCAAAAATCTGATCATCCAATTGCTCTGTTTCGTCATGTAGCGAGCGGAAGTCAACCAGCGGCTTACCGTCCTCGCCATAAAAATCTATGTGGAATTTGGCCAGGTTCCAGAGCACAGAACGCTCCGGCAGAGGCAATACTTTTGCTCTGACTTCTACCATGTCACCGGTGATCACCATCCCGTTTCCCTGCGGGTTATTCATCGTGACCTCAACAACGGCAGATCTGCGAGTAGTCCTTAGAACGAAAGCCTTGCCGATTCGCTCTACGATGCGATTCTGACCATTGTCTGTGTTGTACCTTGAATATAGTGTGCCACCCATGCCAACTAAAACTCCGTCTTCACTTCCTCTATCGATAGTGACTTCGCGCACCGCACCCTCACCGCTATTTATCGTCAGAATGCGCGCATTAATCGGTTCGAGCACAAGGCTGGATCGGGAAGTCTCGCGAAGATGGGCCATCTTCGATTTGATTCCAGCAACTTCTGCTGAAGCGCCTTCGCCACCTTCTTTAGCTAAAAGCTCCGAAAATATCTCAAGACTCTTTTTGTAAGCTTTATTTGCGTCGGCGTTTCGCAGTTGTTTAGACATTGAATCACCGATTTCAGCGTAACCCGCCGCTAGATGTCGCTTTCGTTCGAGTTCACTCACTGATAGGCCTTTTTCCGCGCGCTCTTCCTCTATGTAAAGGTTCTCTCGTTCAACGTAATCCGCATTCTTGTCGGCGAGCGAGATTGCTACCTTGATTGCAGAAAGCGCATCCTTATACCTGCCGGTGTCGTTCAGCAGCTTGCCCAACCGATAATACCTGTCGGCCGATTGCTGCAATTTCAAACTTCGTTCCAACAAGCTTATTGCTTCGTTTGGATCCTTTTTTTCAACCAGCTCAGCCAGTGTAGCCAGCCCGTCCCACGTAGCTGGACCAAGCGCCAGCGACTCTCGGAACAGCTGAATGCGCTCCTCCTCGGTCAGGACCCCCATTGCGTTACCGAAGTAGGCCCATACCAGATCAACGTAAGGTTTGTACGACTCATTAGTCTCTGCAATCTTCAGAGCAGTGTGAAAATCCTTTTGTGAGAGGTGCCAGTACTCGTTTCGAGTACTTGAATCATTCGGCTCCAAATCACCTCGCCACTTCAGATACCTCGCGCGTGAAACTAAGAGCTCCACATCGTTAGGATCTTCTTTCAGTCCACGGTCAATCATCGCGATCGCTTCATCGTACTTGCCCATTGATGCCAGTTCTTGCGCTTCGAAAGTGCGTGAACGCGAATCCGGCTCCCTGTTCGGCGGTGTCGAACAGTCGACGACCGAACTGCTATTCGGCAACTCCCGCAACTGCTTATTTACCCAGTTAACAAGGTTGGTGTACCGCGAGTCTTTTCTAGTCGCGTGTTCGCACTGGAACTTTAAGAGGTAGTACCTGGCCCAGTCCTCATATCCCGCCTTTTTCCATAAATGGGCTTGCACCGCCAGTGCGCCATAATCACCTTCCTCTTTGCGAAGCTGTAACCACGCCCAGTTCAGCGCCGTGAGAAACCCCTCAACGGGTGAGCCATTCTTCGTTGCGAGCTGATCTGCTTCAGCTAGTCGCTTTTCGAACTCCGGCCCACCGCGGAAAGCTTCGACATTCGCCAGTTCGTAATGCAACGCCACATTGAATGAAGGACCATCGTCGAAGATGACGGTGCGACGCGTTGCCCGTTTTAGATCGTCCGAAACCTCACTTTCGAAAACACCGTCAAAGTAAAACGGGCGGTACAACTCGACCGCTTTTTGCGCCGAAGCTTTCGCTCCGTCGTAATCCTTCAGATTCCCCTGGGCCACAGCCATGTTTAGATAACTGAGCCCGTAGTTCGGATCCATGTCACGCGCACGTTCGAAGTCCTTTAGCGCATTGTCCGGCCGCATACCAATGAGGTTCATGTATCCGCGGTTTGTTAGCGCGTTCAGATTGTCGCCAAAGATATCCAGAACGATCGCTGATTCATCCCTTGATTCATCATGCCGTCCGAGTTGTGTTAAAGCCGTCGCCTTGTACGTGCGCCAATATGCAGCCTCCTGTGGAGACGACAGCGCAATCAGACTGTCTGCGAGGCTGTTGATACTGGACATGTCGTCGAGAGCCTGTCTGCGCACACGCATCGCTGCGTGCGCCGATTCTGTAGCGGACCGTTCCGCTTCCTTCCGTCTCTGTTCGGCAACTTCCTGCGCTTGCCGAGCTCTTTCACTCGCAGCTTGTGCTTCCATCCTTCTCTGCTCGGCTACTTTCGCCGCCTGCTCGGCATTTTGTTTCTGCTGCTGAGCCTCTTTCTCGCTTTTCAGCGCGCGCGCAGCGCTGTCCTGTGCATTGCGTTTTTCGTCTTCTGCTCTGCGTCCCGCTGCTTCTGCCTGGGCTAGCGCTTTTTCGGCGCGATTGCGCTGTTCCACCGCATCGTTGCGTGCTGCATAGGCTTTATTCCGAGCGTCATACGCAAACGTGCCGAATCCGAGTGACATCAAGAACGCCACTCCCAGAACTAAACTAAAGAGTCGTGTACGCCTTATCTCTCGGCGTCGTTGAAGTTCCTTTGCCGCGACTTCAGCTTCGCGTGCTTCCTTACTCGCTGTGAGGAAGGACATCGCGGTGTCGAATTCCGGATGGAAGTGCTGCGCCCAAATGGTGTTCGGTCTGTTCTCTTCCCTCCACTTTAATGCAACAGCAAGGTCCGGATCGTGCCACAGACCAGCAAGCCCTTCTTTGTGCAACGTTGCTGTCTCAGCCAACCTTCGATAGATCTGAGCCGACCGCGCCTCTTCGTTGACCCACGTCCGCAGGCGTTCCCAACCGCGAATAAGGCTCTCATGCGAAATATCGATTAGCGACTCTGCGTTCAATTCCACGATGCTGGGGGGCATGAGGAAAGATCGGCCCGGTTGACGAAATAGTTCAATGACTGCAATGACCTCAGCAGGTGAAGCTTCGGCAATTGCACAGATCTCTTTCACCCGGCTGGGCCGCCTGATCTCCCGATTGTCAGGTCCCTTTTCAGTGAGGTTCTTGAAAAGTTTTTCCGCAATAAGTCGACTGCGGTCATCAGCAAGATCGTTGTACGCTTCGTCAGCGTGCCGCGAAAGCGCATCAGTCATCGTGCCGACGGCTTCGTAGTCCTGAAGATCGAGCGGCTCTCCATCTCGCCTGCGATGCATCCAAAAATCCCATGTGCGCATTAATGCATGCTGCAGAATCGGCAGCTGATCCGGGTTGTCACCGACGTCGTTCAGCAGTCGATTTACTAAGCGCGGAGAGATATCTCCGCCGCCTACCGCAACCGGCCCGACTATGGCCTCGCGACGTTCATCTCGCGTCATGCGCGGGATCAGGTACTGGCCGTCGTTGATTGCTTCAGGCAGATCGCGGAACTGTGCGCAGTCTCCTAAAAAGTCGGACCGCATTGTTATCACGACGTAGATCGGGACATCGCTCTGGTTTTTTGCTTCGAGTAACAGTTTGATGAAAGCGGCGGCTTCGTCTTCTGCGCCATCCTTTTTCGTTGTGCGACGGAAACGGAATATCTCCTCGAACTGATCAACAACCACCAGCAGGTTTTCATGTGCCGGCATACGCGCCTGACGAGCTGCCTCTACCAAACCAAGTCCGCTGCGTCTAAGAATCGCTTGGGTAATTGTTGTTTGAACGTCTCGCTCTTCATCACTGCCTCCAAAGACACTTTTCGAACTGAGTGCTCGCGCCAGGTTTCCGATCGGATCGTGCCCTGGCCGGAATAGGGCAACGCGCCACGCGGATCCGGCTTGCGTCATTATTCCGCCGTAAAGCGAAGGCAGCAGACCGGCGCGTACCAATGAAGACTTGCCGCTTCCGGAAGTACCAAGCACGGCCAGAAAGCGACTGCGGCGCAGACGACGCAGCAAATCGTCACTTTGTCCGTCCCGGCCGAAGAACAAATGCTCTTCATTCGACTCGAATGGGCGTAATCCGGGGAACGGATTATTGGGGGGTCCGTATTGTTCCATTGCTAGTTCCCTTTTCTCGCAGTGCTAATTTCAGCCAGGAAAGGTTTGAGAGTTTCTGGAGAGAATTGTCCGAAATTGCGCATCACGAGAGCTTCGTGCGTCCGGTAGCGCGCCTTTGCGGTGGTCTCCGGGCCGCTCATGAAAATGCCTTTCGCGAGTATTGGGTTAGTCCGACCGTAACCAGCGACCTTTTGCAAATCGCGCAGCTTTGTTCGCAACCAGCCTTCACTCGCGTTACCGTAGAAAATCACAACGGCATCACACATCAAAAGACTTTCTTTGTGGTCTTCGCGGACTTCAGCTTCGTCCCCTTCCATTAGCGGAAGGACGACTTCGAATCCGTGACCGTAAAAGTAGTCTTCGAGAGGCGTGATCGACTCGGCATCCTGTTTGTCACACACAAGATAAATGCGCAGTGGTCCTTCAGCGCGTGCTGATTTTGTTATGGAAGGTTTCGGGGTGGGCCTTAACTTATCCTGAATATATGTCTTCAGCTCTTCAATCGAAGTTTCCAGCAGATCGGCACCATGCTGGGCAGTCGGATCGTATTTTAAGTACCGGATAAACTCGTGTTGCCTGTCCTCTTTTGCTTGCAACCCTTCAGGCATCCAGATCAGCCGTGCAAATGAATTTCCCTTGCTGCGCTCCGCCGCGAGATCATTTTGCACACACACAACGGAGCGATCTGAAGCTTCGGGAATCACTCCATAGTTTGCACCAATGAGATGGATTGAAAGTTTTGATACTTTCAAGTACTCCTGCACGAGTACCTCGAGTTCCGGTCCGTTCAATGGCAAAGGCCGATCGGGCAAGACGCGATGTCCTCGCTCTTGCAACTCACGTTTTATGCGATCGCGTTGAGGAGCAAGGTCAAACGAGGTTTCCGCAAGATAAACAACCGAACCGGGAATTTCTGTGGTCGCTGTAGTCACTTCAACGTCCGGCTGAGATCCGCTGCTCGACCGCATTGACTCGAGCAACGCGGTGATGTCCTGTGCCACGTCATCGATGCGCTGCCAGTAGTCGATGGCATGTGGACCGCTTTCAGGAGAGAGCTCGCGAGCACGGTGAGCCTGTTCGTCGATGTAAAAGAACTGGTAACCGGTCATGAACTGTAGTTCTTCCGGATGCTTTTCGAGGGGAACGTTGATTTTTTCCACCTTGAAAATGCGAGCCTTGTTCCCGAGGCGGACCCCGCCGGTCAATCCGGCGATACGGCAGAAAAGTTGCATTTCCCTGCGGCACCAATCGGACTTGATGTAGCTCGGCGACAGCACTGAAACCAGAATCGCTACCTTCGGGATCTGCTCGACAAGGGTATCGGCAAAGTAATCGTTACCCTGAAGTCGTGGATCCCGCCAGATTTTCGGTTTCGCGCCGAGATATACCTGAAGCCGCTTTTCGAGCGCCTGATGGAAATTGTCGATCCATCCGCGCTGCCCTTCCTGCACCGCCTGATTGTCGTTATGGGCGTAGCTAATGAATATGTCGTCTTCGTAATCTGTGAGAAAACTCATGGGGCCTCCCCGGACGGAAGAAGCATCTGGGTGCTCTGACTTTAGATGCCTTATACCACATCTTTTTGCGTGCTGTCGCGGCTGGTATTTACGGTTTTCCATTGCTTTGCACAAAAGCCGTTTTCTTGTACCCACTCTCGCAAGGAAACCCGCTCCTCAAATGTCGAAAATGTACCTATACTACGGCTGCGGCTTCGCCGCTTCCTTCTGAAACGAGGTATTCCCTGTGCCCCGATCCAGCTTTAAACCTCTGCCGATTGACACTTCAAAGGTAAAACTTCCCCGTGAGCTCAACGAGCTTATTGAACTGCTCGCAGAGAACACTCACAACGTCTGGGCACGGCAACGATTAGCAGATGGATGGCACCACGGACGTGAGCGTGATGATGCGCGACGAAAACACCCTTGCCTGGTTGCATACGACGAATTGCCGGAAAGTGAAAAGCAATACGATCGAAACACCGCAATCGAAACTCTTAAAGTCATACTGAAACTTGGATATGAACTTGGATTTCCAAACGGAACATCGACGCCGGCTGCGGGAACGGCGAACTCGAATGCACTGCTCGGCGGCGAAATCGCGAAGCTCACTTTAACGTCCGTTATTTCATTGTGGCATCGACATACGCCTGAAGAGTGGAGCAGTTCTCCTGAGACTTACCGCGAACTTGGCCAACGTGTGTTGAAGCTTGGTGAGCCCCTTCTTGCTTACGATATTTTGACGGAGGGCTTAAAGAGCTCTCCAACAGATGTTCGGTTACGACAACTGCTGGCGCTCGCGCTCGCTCGCAGTGGCGCGTCTTCACGAGCTAACGCTCTCCTCATGCAACTGCGCGATGAAGGTCACCGTGATGAAGAGACCCTGGGAATTCTTGCGCGTACTCACAAAGATATGTGGACGCAGGCAGTCGATCCGGTTCAGCGTAAACAACACTTAACTTTGGCTTATACGTTTTACAGCGAAGCATACGAAACGCACAGGGGATATTACGCAGGAATCAATGCCGCCACACTTGGACTGTTATCTGGAATGGAAGCTGGCGCCCGCGCGCTTGCTCAAGAGGTTAAGGACGCGTGTTTGACAGAACTGAAGCAACTTCCGGCTGGTGATCCTAGCACTTACTGGCCTGTTGCTACGCTCGGTGAAGCTGCTCTAATTCTTGAACGATGGTCGGAAGGTGAAGATCGCTATGCACAGGCAGCTGAGATTGGTCGCGGTCAGTTTGCTGAACTCAGTTCAACGCGAAGGAATGCGCGATTAATTCTCGATTACCTTGGTCGCGATCGAAAAACTATCGAACCGTGTTTCAGCATTCCTCGCGTGGTCGTGTTTTCCGGACACATGATCGACGGTCGCGATCGCGCCATACCGCGATTTCCTCATGAACTCGAACCAGCCGTGCGCGAAGCGCTTCGCGTTCGTTTGAAAACATTGGACGTTGGGATCGGATATGCTTCGGCTGCCTGTGGCGGCGACATTCTTTTCCTCGAGAACCTGTTTGAATTGGGCGGAGAGCTACATATCGTCCTGCCATACAACGAGGAGCAATTCGTGAGGGACAGCGTCGCGATTGTCCCCTGGGAAAGTTGGGCCGAGCGTTTTCGTCGTGTCTTATCCAGAGCGGCCGAGGTGATCACGGCATCAGATCAAAAGCTGGAAGAAGGCAGCACCTCGTACGAATATGCGAATCAGCTGCTCCACGGCCTCGCGCGAATCAAGTCTCAACAACTCGAAACTGAGCTGGTCCCGCTTGCGGTTTGGGATGGGCGTGAGGGTGATGGACCGGGCAGTACTGCAAGCGCGATCGAACATTGGCGGAATGTTGGGATGGAAATCGAGATTATCGATCTGGCGCGGATACTCCGGCACGACAGTCCGCTCGCGCCCTCGATCGAGAATGAGCGTAAGCGGCATGTGGAACATGAGACTTCAACGCCAATGATGGCCATGCTGTTCGCGGATGCTGTTAATTTCAGCAAATTGGATGAACAGCAGATTCCACGGTTTCTTCAATATTTTCTCGGCACGATTGCCGAGCTCATTGACAGATCCAAACATCCACCAGTTACGAAAAACACATGGGGTGATGGTTTGTATTTTGTGTTTTCCAACGTACGGGATGCTGGACAATTCTCGTTGGAGTTATGCGACCTAATCTCAAATACAGACTGGGCCGCAAAGGGTTTGCCGAAGGAGCTTAACCTGCGTATCGCGCTTCATGCGGGCCCGGTTTACGCGTGTATCGACCCGGTGATCGGCCTGCCGACCTACACCGGAACGCACGTAAGCCGCGCCGCGCGGATGGAACCGATAACGCCGCCCGGTCAGGTTTATGCGAGCCAGGCTTTTGCCGCTCTGGCAGCAGCGCAGCACGTATCGGAATTTACGTGTGACTATGTCGGTCAAACACCGCTGGCGAAGGGATACGGAACGTTTCCGACTTATCACGTGCGAGCGACAAGCGTAGAGACCTGATGAGTGAAGTAGGTGACACCCTATTTTGGTTTGTCGGTGTCGGTTGATGCAGGTGCGTCTTCTTTTGATGCTTGATTAGTATTGGGGTCTTCGGGAGGATTCTGGTAAGCAAAAACTTCTTCGTTTGAACCACTCAACCCTGCCTTGAAATCTTCAAACCACTGTCGAAGTGAACCCTGATCCTGCTCTTCCGCAGTAGGAACAAATGAGTCATCTACATTGGAGTCAAAGGAAACCAATTGGGCAGTGAGCCTGCGGCAAGAACCACACGCAACCAGATGCGCAATTACGGGAGCAGACTCTTCCTCGGTTAGACGTGCCTCGAGGAAGGCAGCGACCATGTCATCATCGAGATGAGGTTCGGACGAGACGGCCTGACTGCGACTTCTAAGGCGTTCGTGGACCAAATAACGAATGCTGTCCTGCTCTTTTTTTTCCGCTTTTCCCATTCCTGCGTGCGACAAGCCTATGATTCTGAATCTAAAGGTCGCGTCTGTTCCCTTCCTCTTTTTTCTTTACCTGCTTGTCCACCGACACTGGCTTTAGCTTCACCGTCTGCGCCAGATCCTTCGTCGCCAATTCTAAACAAATTTCGATCTCGGCAGAACTCAAGCCATGCTTATTTGCCAACTCGTTCTTGAACGACTGAAAAATCTTCCTATACACCTTTTCAAGCCATCGCATGATGGTTGATTCATGCACGCGCTTCTGTGCCGCGTTCGCTGCGTGTCTCGATTGACGCTGAAACCACCTGCGGATGGCGGACCTTGGTTCTTCAACTATCCGCGCAATCTGACGCAGCTTAAGACCTTCAACATGATAGTAAAGCAACAACAGCGTTTCGTGATCGTCCAAACCTGCAAGCGATCGATCCAATGCTTCGAGAGTCGCTGATGAATATCGTTCGCGCATTAGTTTCGATACCATCATGTCCTCACATTCATCGGCATCAGCGACATATATTTGCTTCTCACGAACCTCATCGCCGGCAGCTGACCAGTCTTCCAACGGTACTTCGTGATGCCTTGAGCGATGCAAATCAACTGCTGTGTGCCAGATCATCGTGCGTAACCAACCACGCAACGTACCGCGCCCCATGTAGGTTCTAAACTTGGACTGGCGAACACCGCCTTCCATCTTGCTGCCCAATAACTCGGAATACACCGATTCGATGACTTCGTTGGCATCTAGTCCGCTGCTGACAACCTGATTGGCAACACTTTCGATGAAGGCGCGATGATGACGATCAAATTGCCACCACGCATTTTCGTCGCTAAGCGCGCAACCGAGACTGAGATAAATATCTGGCCCTTGAAGGCTCTCAACGAAGTGCCGAATCTCACTTGCCGATGGCGTATTTTGTGTCTTCCCCGATCCTATGAGGTATTTGTTAACTGCCGTTTCCACCGTTCGCTTGAGTTCGCCGGCCGGCACTACAAAGTTTGGCCAGGCTTGTGCCCAACGCGCATACAAAATCGCGAGATCCGCTTCACAAGCGGTGAGATTCTTTTGGTATTCCGCTTCGGACGAAGTGGCTGAAGGACAAGGCCGATTATCGATCAAAGTGGCAAATTATATTGGTAAATCGCTTTTTACGGCAACACAAACGCCTCCGTCGACATTGTCCAAAGCACCATCTTGCGCGAACCACACTAAACGCAAGCCACTGATGGGGGACGGGGAAAAAGGTAGGGTTTTGCGTATGGAATTAATCCCGCACGTGCTTGTCGGGCTCCTGGGACGCCCTCGCGATTTCCTGATTTCGTCGAGCAAGTGCGTAGAGGATTGTTTTTACCTGAAATGGAGTGAGTCTTGGATATGCTTCCAAAATCAAAGCAATAATGCCTGCAATGTAGGGACAAGCAAAACTGTTTCCGGTCAGCTGTCGATAGCCGCCGCCAGGCCAGGTGGTTTCCACTTGAACACCGGGCGCCACCAACTCTATGACTTGCCCATAGCGATAGCCGAAGTTAAATGGGTCCCCTCCACTTCGCTTCACCACCGACACAAGCGACGAAGAAAAAATTGAAGGATAACTCGGATATGGAAGGTTGTTGGCAGCTGCGACAACTACGGAGCCTGCGTGATACGCCCGGTCAAGCAGATCGTGTAAAGGTCCGAAATATTCCCGCTTTGTAGTTCCCAAAGACAGATTGATAACTTGAAACTTCTGTTTGATAGCATAGTCGAGACCAACCAGAAACATATCTCCGGATCCTGAAGCATTAGGACCAAGCACTTTGACACTGTATAACTCTGCCTCCGGAGCGATCTTACTGATGATGCCGGCGCATGCAGTTCCGTGACCCGCCTGATCACCTGACGTTGAAGGGTGAAAGTTTATCTTGCCTTCTTCAGCAACTGCTTCAAGCGATTCCTTAACCTTACCCTTCAAGTCCGGATGTTCAGTGTCGATCCCACTGTCAACAATTGCGACGCGCACGCCGCGTCCGGTACAACCTTGCCAGGTGGTTTCCGGCGTAATCGCCGCCCATAGATCAGCCAAGATCCTTTCCTGAGTAGCCGTATCGGACTCCGCCATCGGCAACTCTCCTTTACTTCCGATTTCGATAGTCAAGTCTAAAAGCCGGAATAACTCGCACCGCCGGCCGATTGCTTCTCTATGAACCGTGCAAGGGATTCCAACAAACTACGACAGAGTTCCCGCTCTGCGTCACCTCGACCGACAATCTCGCGTAGCGAAATCCACAGCAGCATTAAATCCCGATGCTGCGGAGCGGCCGAAGTATTCTTTACCCATTCACGAAGGTCGCTATCAAAATCCCCTCCAACGCGTTCGGCAAGTGAGCTCTTGATGGTGCGATCAAACAGAGATTCAACTAGCTCTGCCAGTTCCAGTGCGTCAATTATTCTTGCTATTGCATCGGCAAAAACTGCGGCACGATCCATCTCTTCGGGTGTGAATGGCGGATACGGTGGATCGCCGTGGCGATTAACAAATTCGAGGACCCCGACCATCTCAACGCCAGTCCTGAGCGGCGTCGCCAGGACGGTCACAGTTTTGAAGCCTGTCTTGGCGTCTGCTTCAGACCAGAACGATCCTTCGCTCGAAACATCTGCAACCGCCATAGGTTGTCCGGTGGCAAAAACAAGGCCTGCAATCCCCTTGCCCGGAGGAATCCGGATCTTGAGCAGTTTCTCCTTTACATCACTGATGGCGGTGAGAAACTTCAGCCCGCCTTCGTTGCCATCGCGCACCAACACCGAAGCCTCGTGTGAGCCAACGGAGTCGGCCGCCATCTTAAGGAGCGTCTCGATGGCTTGCTTTAGAGGTACTGTAAGCGAGTTCGAAACATCGATGGCGCGAACCGCCTCGCGCAATTGGGTCACGAAAGCCTCGGAGCCGTTTATCTGTGATTCATCGTCGAACACGTGTTCTCGCCTGTGCTTCTCTTTTATGAGTCCGAATGCCGAGGCATTATACAGATGTCCGTCTGTGTCGCAATGATTCTTGTTTGTTCGCGTTTGTTTCGAGTGACTTCGTGGAGCGACTTACAGGTGCGATAAAGGAATCCACGAAATTACACCAAAACACACGAAAGAGCACGACCAATAGCTACACGCTTGCGCACTGTTTAGCCGCTCAGTATAGTGCGTGACTACCTGATGCAGAGTGACTCACGGAAGCTTGAACCTATGACACAGCAAACTAAACCTTCTCAAACAACAGCCCAGGAACGCGCGTGGTCAAGGTTGGGAAGCGCCTCTGATCTACGAAACAATGGCAAGACGATCGAAGCTAAACAAGAACTTGAATCTGCCCTCGCTGAGGCGAGAGACGTCCCATACGAAATCGAATTTGAAACGCGTATTCAGCTCGCGATGACACTTGCTGATGTGTATTACTCGCTGAATGAAATCGACGCCGCGTCCAAAATGCTTTCGGAAGAGGCTGCCTTTGCTGAGAAGATTTCGCAAATCATGAAGATCACAGGCACCCCATCGCAGAAACGCGCTGCCACCGGTGGCTTCTTGCAGGTTCGAGATCGCGCGACGCAGATGAATCTGTTGGGGAAAAAAGCTCCTGAGATCGTTGCGAAGAACTGGACAAACACGGAACCGCTTAAGCTTGAAATGCTGCGTGGTAGAGTTGTGCTTCTGGAGTTCTGGGCCACCTGGTGTAAACCGTGTCAGGAGACATTCCCTAAATTAGTCGAACTGTATCAAAACTTGCGCAAGGACCTGGAGATCATAGCGTTGACGCGCCACTACATGGCTTACCGGGGCACGCCGGAAGCGATGGAGGAGGAAGTCGAACTGATACGTCGTACGATTGCCAAGCACGGGGCAACCTTTCCGGTGGCAGTTGCCGAAGACGAGAAATTGCAAACAATTTACGGGGCAAATGGATTACCAACTGCGTTTTTGATCGACCGCGACGGCATCGTCCAATACGCCGGCCAGGGTGTCGACGACCCCGGCTTGAAACAAGTTTTGCAACGTTGCCTCAGTAACGGGTAGCACACCGCAAAAAAGCTTGATTGAGCACGTCTTCGCTGTTAGGATGCGCTCGCTTCAATACCTTGATCATGCGAAAGCCGCCTCTGAACCGACTCAGGGGATCTCAAAGCACACTCGTGCTTTTTCATCTTTCCCCCGCTCAGCATGGAGCGAGCTACTGCCAGGGATTGAACATTTGAGTCGAGCGCATCCTCATCCTGGGCTTGTCGTCTCTGCTTTGCATGTAGGGACTTTCAAAACCATGAATGAGGAGTCAACAGGGACTCTAAAAACGCCCTAAGCTTGATAACCGGAGGAATTGATAGTCCTCCAACCGTTTCCGAACACTAAAAAACCAAGAAGGAGATTTGACCATGGCGATTGTGACTTCGACGCCCGGTGAAGGTAACAAGGTAAACGTTTATGACGTTCCGGATAATGTGCTGCAACAGTATGCCGTCGCCGGCGATAAGGCTGCCCAGATGTTTCCCGAGAGCAACAAGCCGAAGGGGGACCAAATTCCCAAGAGTTCGGGCGCGATGAGTGCAACGCGAGTGGATAACGCTGAGAGCCTTGGTGAAGTGCAGGCCTACAGTGATATCTGCGTTTGTCGCACTCTTTACTGTAACGCGTACGGCTGCTGGTGGCATTACTACTATTGCTACTGTTAAGAGCCGCTCGCTTGGCCGGCGCAAACGTGCTTATGCCCAGGCCGTTTTGATTAACCAGGTTTGCTCTCCGGCCACGGACTTCAATCCTTTCCGGCGGCGGGCGAGAAGAAACAATCGCCCGCCCGCCGCATTTAATTGCCCACCTACCATGTTCTAGTCAGAGAGACGCTCCCTTCCCCATCTCTTCGACCTAGGAGGTTAACGATGGCGATACTGACATCAGCCGGCGAAGGCGATCAGGTAAACGTCTATGATATTCCCGACGACGTTATCAAACAGTATGCAATCACGGGCGAAAAGGCAGCTCAGATGTTTCCCGAGACGAGCGGCCCTAGCGGCGGCGCGATTCCACAGAGCGCCGGAGCACAAGCCGTAAACCATGTGGGAAATGCTGAGAGTCTCGGTGAAGTTCAAGCCTACAGTTCAATCTGCATCTGCCGCGTTCTTCGGTGCAGCCACTGGCGATGCTGGTGGTACTATTACTATTGCTACTGCTGAGACGCGGCGTGAGGTTGAATGAGTTTTTCCCGAAACCGCTCTTGAATTGTATTAAGTCCTGGAAGGCGGGCATGCATTGGTTTGCCCGCCTGCCCGCGTTTTTCTGATAAATAAACAAGCTCGTAAATTCAAACTTTAAACCGTAGCCTCACAAACGAAAGAGAGCCACGATGCCTGATTCGAACTCTGATCCCAAGAGACCAGGCGGTCCAATTCCCGCCTCGGCGCTGCCGGCGAATCTGCCTCCGCTGCCTGAGGGTGGGCCCTTTCCAATGGACCCAGGTGACTCGCCACCCGGACCACCACCCGGGCCGGTTGGCGGCGAAGCTCCGGTGCCTTCTCCGGCGCCAGGCAAGATACGCATGAAGGTTATGCCGAAGATGAATGCTCGACCTTACCTGAAGCGCGCTATCCGTTTGTTGGCGGGGCACAAGGCTATAGTAACGGTGTCGCTGTTTCTCTCATTGGTCATTTTTCTGCTTCCCTTCCTCGCTGCGGCTGCTTTTGGTCCATTGCTCAAGCTTTTTGGTGAAGCAGCTGCCGGAGGCGATTGGAATAAAGTCTGGACCATGACCGCTTCGTTCTACGATACCTCCGCGAGCGGAGGGTCGAATGGATGGTTCCCTCCGCCGTTCATCAAGGCATGGTTAGCGACTCCGCTTACGTTCACGACAATTTTCATTATCTGGACTTGCGCGATCGTTTTTCGGAACGTACTCGATATTCTACGCGCATGGGTAGATGCCAATCTCGAGCAGCAACTCTTAACAGGACTGCGGCAGAAGATTTATGAACATATACAGTCGTTATCGCTCGATTTCTTCATGGGTGGCCAGACAGGCGCGTTGATGCAACGGGTACTGTCCGAGACCACATCTGTTCAACGCTTGATTACGCAGGTGCTGCTTACTCCATTGATTGATGTGATTGTGCTGGTGATAGTGATCGCTTATCTGCTGGCGCTCAGTTGGCAGATGACATTGGTACTTTTCATTCTTGCGCCCGTTACGCTGCTGATGTTTCGTTTTACTGGCAGCAGATTGCAAGCGGGAGCGATGGGCATAAATATGAGCTCCCGTAACCTGGGCGCGGAACTCGAAGAAACCATCAATGGTATTTCGGATATTCAAGTGTTCAATGCGCAACCGAAGCGCAATGAGCGTTTTCGCAAAGCGTCGCAAATCGCTGCAAAGGCGACAGCAAACACCACGGCCTGGATGAGTCTGAGCAATAGTGGCGCTCAGATCTTCATCTCATTGACTACTGCTCTGATTCTGCTTTCGGCAATTTTGCTAGGTCAAAATTGGGGACTCACATTTGCCACGGCCATCGTTTTCATGCAGATGGCGCCTAATCTCTTCACTCCTGTTCAGCGGCTAATCAGCTCCTACACAATGTATCAGTCGCTCGTTCCAGGTATCGTTTCCACATACGAATTGCTTGATACGAAGTCGACTGTCGTTGAGCGGCCTAATGCGATAGATTTGCCCGAGGTGCATGGCGACATAACCTTTGAAAATGTTGGTTTCGGCTACTCGCCAACACAGAAAGTGCTGAACGGCCTATCGTTTGAAATAAAAG
This sequence comes from Acidobacteriota bacterium, assembly GCA_046727215.1. Taxonomy (GTDB): domain Bacteria; phylum Acidobacteriota; class Blastocatellia; order Pyrinomonadales; family Pyrinomonadaceae; genus PSRF01. The sequence continues at coordinate 1,549 of JBKPCC010000013.1, read as the reverse complement.
AAGGCGAAACCATCGCGTTTGTTGGACCAATCGGCTGCGGCAAATCGACGGTGATGAATTTGATTTTGCGCTTTCTGGATCCACAGGAAGGACGCATTCTTCTCGAGGGCAAGGACATATCTCACGTGACTCTTAGTTCATTGCGTGAACAGGTGTCCAAGCTATCGCAGTTTCCATTCTTCCTGAAAGACACAATCAGAGAAAATGTTCGGTTGGGAAGAGCGGGAGCAACGGATGCGGAAATCGAAGCTGCGTGCAACCTGGCGCACATTCACGACGTGATCGTTGATCCCAAACGAATGCCAAAGGGCTACGACACCATCGTGGACGTACAGGTGCCTTCAGGCGGACAAAAGCGTCTGATTGCACTGGCGCGATGTCTGTTGCGGAAACCGGAGGTCTTGCTATTGGATGAACCAACGGAGAATCTTGATGCGGACCAGCGCAACCGACTGATCACGGTAATTCGCGAGTACGCAAAAGATCGAACGTGCCTGGTAATCAGCCATGATTTAAACTTTGTCGCTGCCGTCGCCGACCGGATCCTGGTACTTGATAAAGGGCGGATCGTCGATCAAGGAACACACGATGAGTTGATTCAGCGCGACGGTTTGTATCGAACGTTGTATCAATTGAAAAACGTGGATCCAGCCCTACTGCGTACGCGAGATGGTGGAGCAGCCAAGGCACCAGTGCCAGGCGCGCCGATCGACGGGATGGGAATGCCGGGTGGGATGCCCGGGGGAATGCCTGGCGGCGGTCCGATGCCTCCGATGTAAAGGTTCGTCGGGCGCGTCGAAGTAAACGAAACTTCCAAGCCAAAACTCGCGTTCTTTCTTACCGGGGACGGCGAAACCAGGTATTCATCTTCCACAAAGGAGAGCATTTGCGATGAGTCAGCAATATGCAACGATGATCACTGACCTGCATCTATTCAAAGGATATACCCAGGATGGTGCGCGTAGGCTTCTCGAGAGTGGACAGATTAAAACGTGTGCCGCAGGAGATTTGCTGTTCAACGAGGGTGATACGGCCACTTTTGTCCTGCTGGTCCTCACCGGAAAGCTTCAGGTGTTCGTCGAGCGACATGGACGCGAATTGATTTTGAATGATGCCGGACCGAGCACGATTCTGGGTGAGTTGGCGGTTCTATGTGGTATTCCTCGATCCGCATCTGTGCGCGTGATGGAAGACTCAACAGTGCTGCAATGGGACGCCGAAGATTTTAGAAGCTTGATGCTCCGTGACGTGTTTTTGTCGGAGCGGATCTTTCGAGAGTCGCTTCGCACTCTGATCGATAAAGAAAAGTCGCTGATTGCTTCGCTTACTGAATCGGATTAACTGTGTCAAAAATCCCCCTCACTGCCGTGAGGGTATTCTCACTTTTGACCCACCCGCTACCGCGCGGTGGTACTGACCTGCTTCACGCAATCTGAGTTTTCAAAAGAGTCTCGGCAGTGTGGAGGATTTTTGAACAGCCTCTACCGCCGGTGGACTAATTCGTCTCCGCCTTCATGTCGTTGCGTGGTTCAGCTTCCGCCCGCAAATG
>JBKPCC010000012.1:0-10181 GCA_046727215.1 Acidobacteriota bacterium | reverse complement strand
TCCGACAAAACCCTCTCGATTCATAGTCAGCAATCTCGATGCCGAAGGTGTCGCGCGATCGCGGAGGTTAGCAACTTAGTTGTGAAGAATTTGTGGCAAGAGTTGAGCGGAAACGTACTACATGTCCTTAAACAACTCGCGGTTTATTTCGGCGATGGCCTCGGGCGGTTGGGGCGAGGAATGTCAGAAACTTCAGCCATTGAAAAACTAGTGTTCAGCTACGCCGTCGTCTGATTGAACCAGGTAGATGTCTGGCTTAATGTTCGTCAGACCGAAATACTCCTTTTTAATTGAGTCGCTGAACTCCGGTACCATCTCTTGACGAACGAGGTTGACAGTACACCCTCCAAACCCACCACCTGTCATCCGCGCGCCATAAACACCGTCCTGTTTGAGAGCCAGGTCAACCATAATATCCAGCTCTTCACAGCTAACCTCATAGTCGACTCGCAAGGATTTGTGCGATAAGACCATCAAGTGTCCTAGTAGTGCCAGATCAGAAGCCTCCAAAGCTTCTGCTGCTTCGAGCGTACGCTGATTCTCGGTCACCACGTGACGAGCTCGCTTCCGTAACACGTCAGGGAGTTCGCCGGCGTATCGTTCAAACTCGATGATACTCACATCACGCAGGGCGCGGATATGTGGCAAGCTGCGACGGAGAATCTCTACTGCGCGCTCACATTCCGCTCTTCGCTCATTGTAGGCAGAAGACGCCAACTCATGTTTTACGTTTGTGTTACACACAACTACGGCAGTGTCGGGAAGGTTCAACTTTATAGGTTTGACGTCAAGCGAGCGACAGTCGATCAGTAGCGCATATCCTTTTTGCGCGAGCGTGACCGTGAGTTGATCCATGATACCGCACTTGGTTCCCGCGTAGACGTGCTCTGCCTTTTGTGCAACAAGGGCGAGTTGCACACTGTCGAGTGGCTGGTTCGACAACGCAAGCAGACTCTTGCCAACAGCAATTTCCAGCGCAGCCGATGATGAAAGTCCGGCGCCGATTGGTAGGTTCGACGCGATCGCCAAATCCGCTCCTGTGAGCTTGATACCGCGCTGTTCCAATTCAAGCGCCACGCCCTCAACGTAGGCAACCCACTTTTTCGATGGTGGTAACTCTGGCGCGTCAAGACTGAACGTATCATTGTCGTTAAGGTCAAATGCGTGAACTTGAACTTTGCGATCAGGTCGAGAAGCCGCGGCAACCGCGGTGCGTCGATCCACGGCCATCGGCAATACAAAACCATCATTGTAGTCCGTATGCTCGCCAATCAGGTTCACACGTCCAGGTGCAGAAAAGAGTCGAGGCTCCTTTCCATAAGCAGCACGAAACGCATGTTTCAACTCTGTTGAGTCGATCACTGGTGTCCTAATCACGTAGGGGCGTGCCTTTGCGCGAGCGACGGTCCCTAATTGACAGAAAAAGCAAAAATCCCACTAATCGCAAGCGCGTAAACTTTTTCGTCTGGACCGATGATAGAAAGGACTTTAACAATCCCCTCACTGCCGAAGCTGTGAAAAAAACAACTTCTCATTCTCCCCAGGCTTCAGCCTGGGGTCAGCGGCCGCCTGAGAGACCTGGAAAACCGTTTCAACGGTTTCCCTACTTGTGCAAATCGCTAGCTAATTAGTGGCCTTCACGGAAAACCGTTGAAGCGGTTCCCCGAATTAAAAACCACGCTCTCACCCCAGGCTGAAGCCTGGGGAGAATGAGAAGTTGATTTCTTTCACAGCTTCTGCCGTGAGGGGGATTTTTGACACAGCCACTGCGGTGGGTGGTATTACCGGCTTTTGTGCAAAGCCGCCGGCATTAGTCTTCATAGCCATCCGGATGCGCCTGGAGCCAATTCCATGCCGAACCGATGATCTTCCTAAGATCCTGGTATTGCGGTGACCAACCAAGATCTCGTTTGATACGTTCGGAACTTGCGACTAAGACCGCAGGATCGCCAGGTCGCCTTGGTCCATATCTCGCCGGTATTTGTTTACCCGTAACTTCACGGGCAATCGCAATCACCTCGTTCACTGTGTAACCATCGCCACCGCAACCCAAATTGAATATTGCACTTCTTTCGTTCAGCAATCCCAGCGCCATGATGTGTGCCCGCGCAAGGTCGATGACATGAATGTAATCGCGCAGACAAGTACCGTCGCGTGTTGGATAATCATTCCCGTAAACCTCGACTTCTCTACGTTTACCTGCGGCTACTTGCAAAATTATCGGAATGATATGAGTTTCGGGATCGTGCCATTCACCACATCGCTCTGTAGCGCCTGCTGCGTTGAAATATCGCAGTGACGCGTAGCGCAAACCGTATGCGAGATCGTACCACTTAAGCGCATTCTCAAAAGTCAACTTCGTCTGACCGTATGGATTGGTGGGAGCGGTCGGATCATCTTCTTCAACAGGTTGTTTTGCCGGCTCACCGTACACGGCCGCCGTTGACGAGAAAACAAGCCGCAGCACATTGGTCGCAAGCATTGCTTCGAGCAGCGACAGTCCGCCCACTACGTTGTTACGATAGTACTTGGCCGGTTGCTGCACTGATTCGCCAACCAAAGAATCAGCCGCCATATGAATGACTGCCTCAATTCGAGTCTCGTTCAGCAACGCTTTCAAAGAATTAGTATCCAGCAAATCCAGCTGCACAAACTCAGCAGCCGGTGGAACACTAGCTCGGTGACCCTTCACAAGATTGTCGCAAACTACAACCTGGTGACCGTCTCGAATAAGTTGCTCAACCACAACACTGCCGATGTAACCCGCTCCACCCGTAACGAGCACGCGCATCTCAATTTATTATCCTTTCCTGATTTCTTTTCCGGTGACCTTTGGTCGTGAAAGAAGATAGTAGCGACACCTTGTTTTTCGCAAACAAGCGCGACCGTACATGTTAGGAAACATGACACATTCGGAACCCAATTTTTAACAGTGGGCCAAGATCAGAACCGTGAGGGAAGGCGAGCGAGCAGATGGTGTGATCAGGACTTGTGGCATGAATCTCATCGCTTGAACGTTATGAGTCAGTGTGAATAGAACAAGTGAGAAAGGAGCAAGCGCTCGCTTGCCCTCGCGACAACCAGCGTGCGCCGCAAAAACCCCCCTCACGGCAGTGAGGGGATTGTTAAAGTCCTTTCTATCATCGGTCCAGACGAAAAACGTTTACGTGCTTGCGAACGATCTTGAGCTGGAAAAATCCATGTTCATTCGCAAGCGCGTAAACTTCTGTAGGCTGGGTATTGTAGCCTGGACTTGAACAATCCCCTCAATGCCGTGACGGGGATTCTCACTTTTGACCCACCCGCTACCTCGCAGTGGTACCGACTCCGTTGCCCCTAGCGCTGAGTGTCAGCCTGATGAGTCAGCGGTGCTTACTAACTCAACAAAGCATCACCGCCTTCTTTCACAACCGAATAACACTCACACGTGAGAGCCTCGAGCCCTTTTCGATCGAGAATCATTATCCGCCCGCGTCGATAGCGAATCAGTCCCCTATCCTGAAGTATAGCCGCTACTTCGCTCACACCAGCGCGACGCACTCCGAGCATGCTTGCCATGAATTCCTGCGTAAGCTCGAATTCGTTTCTTCCCAGTCGATCGTTATACATCAATAGCCAGCGCGCCAAACGTCCGTCAAGGGGGTGTTTGGAGTTGCAGACCACAGACTGTGAGACTTGGGTCAGCAAGAAATGTGTATAGGCCAGCAGCAGTTTTTGAAGTTTTCCGCCGAGCTGAAACGTTTCTCGAAGTTTTTGCGCCGGAACCTTCAGGGCACTACCGCTACCCTGGACGGTCGCGACCTTTGTCTCACGTCCACCGAGAATAGCTGAAACGCCAACGATGCCTTCCGCTCCTACGAGGCCGACTTCCATACCCTGACCATCAGAAAGATCTGTGAGGAGAGAGACGATGGAATCAGTCGGAAAATAGACGTGACTGATTTGATCATTTGTGCGGAATAGTACCTGAGTTAAGGTGAGGCTTACCGGCTTAAGATGAGGGGCTAGCAAGTCGTACTCGTCAGGTGGCAGACCGGCGAGTATTCGGTTTCCATTTCGAGGCTGAGACGGTTCAGGTTTGAGCCCTTGTGCCTTACCGGCCATGCAAGTCTCTTAACGCTCGATAGCATTCGCAAGCGGCATCTTCAAGTCTTTGCCGTTCGACTATCCGGAGCGATCCTCTTTGATAATCTATGATGCCGCTGTCGCGGAGTGTATTACATGCCCCTGTGATCCCTGCACGACGCGCGCCCAGATGTTGGGCCATGGCTTCGTGAGTGAGAGGGAGCGTAGGTTCAACTGACCTGTCTTGAATCATTAACAACCACGTGCACAATCGTTCTTCCAGTTTGTGACGGCCATTGCAAACAGCCTTCTGCGACAACTGGGCGAGTCGTGAACTCATGTACCTGAGCAGAATTGTTTGCATGCTTCCACCGAGAGCAAATTCCTGCTTGATAACTTCAGGTCGTGCGCGCACAGCTGTTCCTGCCAGCGTTACCTGGGCCCAATAGCTTGGTCGAGGTGCTTCCAGAATAGCCGAAAGACCTATCATCCCTTCTTTGCCTACTATGGCTGCCGCCGTTGTGCTGCCGTCTTGCAGAAAATAGAGGTGGGAAATCACCGCTGTTTCCGGGAAGTAGACAAAGCCCAAGGTATCGAATTCATAAACGTCCTTGCCTATCAGAAGTGAAACAGGTTCAAGGTGCGGTAGCAGCCTTGCGAACTCCTCTCCGGAAAAAGCAGTTAGTAGCTCATTCGTCAGCAAGCCGCTAAAGGGAATCGTTTTGGCAGCTTTATGATTTCCGTTCGCGGAATTCTCGTCGCGCACAGGGTTGAGTGGCAGAGCAGTTTGTATTGCGGACGCTGAATCGCGAACTTTGCGTCTTAGACCGTTTGAATTTTCTGATTTCATAGGCTCGCTAACAACCGCATAGATCGCGGCAATACTGTTCACAGTAATCCATGGGCAGAGTGGCTCCGGGAAACTGCTCGCACCGGCGTGGACTGCAGGCGTCTTTCCATCGCCATTTCAAGTTCGCCCACATCAATAGGCTTCACGAAATAGTCATCGCCTCCTGTAGCCAAGGCTGCGGCCCGATACTCAGGTTGTGCATATCCGGAAATGAAGATTATTGGCACTCGACGCTCGCCATGCAGGCCACGAATCCGACGCGTAGCTTCGAAACCGTCCAAACGCGGGAGGCTTGTATCCATCAGAATGAGATCTGGGACCAGAAGTTCGGCGAGCTGCACTGCTTGCTCGCCATCCTCTGCTTCGGCTACTGCGCAGTTATGCGCTTCAATTAGATACCGGAGGAGTGTGCGAGTGTCCGCATGATCCTCAACAATCAGGACAAGCGGTTTGCCATTTTTGTCCGTTGGGGTAACAGGTTTCTTAGACATGTGAGTTTTGGTGTAAATGGGATCTACTTTGAATTCCCACTGACCTTCCCGCGGAATGGGCCAGCATTGCGGATCTAGAACGTCGTTCGTTACTACTGCGAGATGAATGAGGGGTGAGCTTGTCGGAACTCACCCCGCCCCTTGTTCGGTCCAGCTTTTCAACTGAACACTTCAAACAAACATCAAGAAAGGAAACGACGCCAACTCTGACCTAAAATCAGAGAGAAAAACGCTCCCCAACTCTGCGAGTTGACGCGCGAGAGTGTTACACGTTGATAACTCACTGAGTATTAGGAACTTACGAGACGGAAATAAGGAGAATCCCTAAGGGGGGTGAAATCACTAGAACATGGACCATTTGGCCCATCTACGAAAGCAAATCGCCTCAGTATGCGAGTATCGATTTAACATGACACAATAACGTTGTACGCCGTTGGCGCGCGAACGATCTTGAGGTGGTGACTCTACCGCGCGGGTGGTACTGATGACTCCGTTGCCAAAGCGTTGAGTGTGAGCTTGGCACCTTCAGCGGGGATGCAATCACGTGTTTTCAAGCCAGCCCTCTAACATCGCATAGCGAACGATGTCGATGCGGCTGGACATGTTGAGTTTCCTCATGCTGTTTGCTTTGTGCGCTTCAACCGTCTTGACACTAAGATCAAGCTGCGCCGCTATCTCCTTGTTGGTGTAGCCGAGCGCGATCAGTCTCAAAACCTGACCCTCTCGATCGGTAAGAGTCTCTCCACTGCCGCTGGCCGTGAACTTTGACGGCCCAACGTATGTACCCATTACTTTGCCCGCAACGGCCGGATCCAAATATTTGCCGCCCGCAGCAATCGCTCGGATGGCATGAATAAGTTCAGCCGGAGGACTTTGCTTGAGCACGTATCCCGAGGCACCCGCTCTTAAGACCTGCTGAAGATAACCATCGTCTTTATGGCGCGTAAGCGCCAATACTTTTACTTGCGGACAACACTGCTTGAGCTTTTCCGTCGACTTCAGGCCGTTTAGCTTGGGCATCGAAATGTCCATAATTACGATGTCCGGTTCAAGTCGCACTGCTTCGTCAACCGCCGCGCGGCCATCACCCACTTCCGAGATCACATCCATGTCCGGCTGTGCGCTGATGATTAGTTTGAGGCCCTCGCGCACCGTTTCGTGATCCTCGGCAAGAATTATGCGGAGCGGTTTATTCATGGCGAGTTTATCGGCACGCGAACAAACAATGTCGCGCCGTGGCCGCGTGAAGATTCAATTTCCAGTTTGCCGCCGATGAGCGTCGCGCGTTCTCGAATTCCATGCAAGCCCATGCCATCTGACTTCGCTTGCGGATCGAATCCTTTGCCGTTGTCTTCTATAACCAGGGCAACCTGATCGTCACGCAGCTCCAGGAGGACCTCGACACGATCACCCTTCGAATGTTTGTAGACATTGTTGAGAGCTTCCTGCGCGATTCTATATAGATTTGTTTCGATTTCAGCGGGCAATCGCTGATGATCGAGACCTGACGAATGGAATTCTGCTGAAATGTGAATATGCTTGGACCAACCTTTTATATAGTCCGCAAGCGACTCTCTTAGACCAATGTCATCAAGGGCAGCAGGTCGCAACTGCCACGCAAGAAAGTCGAGGTCGGATTCGAGCCTGACCAGCATTCCTTGCAAATTGTGAATCTCGGCTGCCGCCTGTTTATCTGCTTTCAGATGCGTCCTAAGGTTTTCCAGCTGAAGACGCAAGGCAGTCAGCTGCTGCCCCATCTGATCATGTAGATCCCGCGCAATCCTTCGACGCTCATCTTCCTGAGCCCGTACAAGCTGTTGTAACAGCTGTATCCGAACTTCCTCAGACTGTCGCCGCTCCTGTGCTTCAACCTTCATAGCTTCATTAGCCTGCTCCAGCTGCTGCGTTCGTTCTATTACCCGCTGTTCCAGTTCTCGACGGACCATATCATCCTTCGCGCGCAAAGCTGCTTCAGCCTGACGTCGCGCGGTAATATCAGTAAAGGTCATGATGGCGCCATTGATCCGATCATCTGCCGTGCGGTAGGGCAAAATCTTCATGTGGTACCAGTGGTTATCGCTCGTCTGAACCTCACGATCGATTGTAACCAGCGTCTCGAGTACGCGTTCAACGTCGCTTATAACCTCGGTGCCGGAAAGCTTGTTCGTAATATCCGATAGTGGACGTCCGATGTCCGCGGGAATCAGATTAAACATATCCCGCGTCCGTGGCGTAAACAGCTTGACCCTCAATGAACGATCCAAAAAAATCGTCCCAATTTCCGCGGAATTCATCAGGTTTTGGAAGTCATTGTTGGATTGACTCAACTCCTCAATCTTGATTTTCAACTCCTGGTTCACGGTTGTCAGCTCTTCGTTTACTGACTGCAATTCCTCCTTACTCGTTTCCAGTTCTTCTGCGGACGAACGTAGCTCTTCATTCATTGCCTGGAGCTCTTCGTTCGAAGCCTTCAACTCCTCTTGCTGCAATTCATGCTGTTCGATTGTGCCGCGTACCTGTGATCGGACACGCATCAATTCTTCTTCTAGCTGACGTGCAATGGGCTCCGCCGGCGGCGAAATCGTTTCAATCGTGTCAGACTTCGATTCTTCATCCGGTGTTTGGAAGAGCACAAGAATGAAGCCTCGGGTCGGATCTTCTTGTCGTAAAACCGGCCTGACGATCAGGTTAACTCGTTCTTCCTTTCCATCGATTACGATGGGCAGGTTTCTTGCTTCAATATTGATTCGAGAATGAACGGCTTGATAAAGGGCAGTTCGAAGTTCGAAACGCAACTCGGGCCGAATCATTTTCAGGAGATTGTTCGAAGGCTCTCCTCCGCCAACATGAAGGTATTGCCCAACGCGTTCAGATAGATGCATTACTTCGTAGTCCTCATTGGCGAGAATCGAAGGTGGTGCATATTCTTCCAATAGACGCTGATGCAGATCCAAGTATGACAAACGCTCATGCGCACGCGCTGCCTGAAGCGTTTCTTCTTGTCTGAATGTTGCCGCAGGGTGAGCTATTGACGGAACCAGCATGGGCAACGGGAGCCGTGCTTCGACAGGTCGACTCTGAAAAATATGATTTTCCTTATCAACAGCTGTAAACAGATTGTTCGAGCCTTCAATAGACTCGGAAGTGCCTAAAAACAGGAACCCTCCCGGACTAAGCGCAAAATGGAGCACCTCCATGACACGTTGTTGCGCGCTCCGATTGAGATAAATCATCAGATTTCGACAGGTAATTAGATCAATATGAGAAAAAGGGGGGTCTTTAATGAGGTTGTGAGCAGCGAACAATACTGTTTCTCTAAGCTCGCGTCGTACTCGATAGCCGTCGCCCTCCTTGATGAAAAACCTTCGCAGTCGCTCGGGTGAGACGTCCGCTGCATCATTTAACGTGTAGAAACCATCACGAGCTTTCGAAATGGCCCACTCGTCGATGTCCGTCGCGAATACCTGGACTGCAGGTGTGTCAACAGCTGCTTCGTCTACAGCTTCTGAGAGCAGCATTGCTATGGAATAGGCCTCCTCGCCCGTAGCGCAGCCCGCAACCCACACCCGCACGTGATCCTTTGTTCCTTTTCCCTCAAAGAGCTTGGGAATGATTTTGCTTTCAAGGGCCTTAAATGGTTCCGGGTCACGGAAAAAATTGGTGACACTGATCAGCAGATCTTTGAGTAATGCCTGAGCTTCACTTGAGTCTTCCCGTAAAACTTTTGCGTATGACGGCAGGTCAGGCAATTCCTGAACACTGATGCGTCGCTCAATCCGTCTAAGGACGGTGGGACGCTTGTAATTAGCAAAGTCATGACCAGTTCGTACGCGCAACTGCGTGAAGATATCCCGGAGAGCATGATCGTCGGTTTCTAACCGATCTGTCTCTCCGGCCGGAATACTGACGGAACCAAGATGGTTTTTATAAGCGATGATTCTTTCCGGAATCTTCGCCACAGGCAATATGTAATCGACAAGGCCGGTTGCAATCGAGTTGCGCGGCATGTCGGTGTATTCAGCCTCGGCGGGATCCTGCACAATGCAGACGCCGCCATACTCTTTCACCCGTTTCATTCCCATCGATCCGTTCGCGCCGCTGCCCGAGAGAATCACGCAGACGGCGCGCGAATGGTGCGACTCGGCCAGCGTCCGAAAGAATATGTCCACAGGAGCGCGACGTTCCTCGATTCGGGTCATCTCTGAGAGTGCCAGATGTCCATCTAACATTGACAGGCTCTTGTTAGGTGAAATGACATAAACGTTGTTTGGTTCGACTTTCACGCGATCCACGACTTGCGTCACAGGAATGGCCGCCGTGGTTTGCAGAACCTGGGCGAGGCGGCTCTCGTGATCTGGCGACATATGCAATATGACAACATAAGCCATGTCGCTATCGGCCGGAACCTGGGAGAAAAACGTCTTGAGGGCCTGGATGCCGCCAGCGGATGCACCTATTCCCACAGTCAGGAACTCGTCACCGGCGCCGCGGTGTTCATGCTGAGCTCCAAAAAGATCATCAAAATTGTCACTCATTATAGATACCTGTGTGCTCTCAAATCAGTGGGGCAGAAACGGGGTCGGCGCTCGCAGCGATTCAATATTTCTGCGAAAGATGTTACTGAACGGCGGCGGGTGTAGGCAGGTAGATTTTAATTCAATGCTGCTGCGATGTATAGCGGGCCATGGGTACTGGTGCAGTTTCAAACTTGTGGGTCATGAAGTCAGTACCGATTCGCGGTAGCGTCGGGTCAGTTTCCATATCGACGCCTGAAT
>JBKPCC010000011.1:0-74654 GCA_046727215.1 Acidobacteriota bacterium | reverse complement strand
ATTCTATGTCCTACCAATGCCCGTCCGGGGACGTTGCGTATATCGCAGTCCAACGCCTTGTTAGCGGGTTTTACCCATCCTGGACTTCAGCTCATCAAACCAGTTCAGGACGATTCGGATTTCCGACGCGGAACCTGCCCCTGCCTCCACCAGAACCAGGAACTTTTGAGCGCCCGGCCTTACGTCGTACGAATAGCCTGGCACATTCACGAATGAACCTTCAAAAAGAGTTTCCGGTTTACCCACAACCACCGTAGATGCTAGCCTGATTGTTACTTTCATCCACTTTTGCCCGTTCCGGTAAAAAAGTTCATCACCTTTAGGCGACCATATCGGTTCCTCGCCGCCCTCGGTCGAAATCTGGAGGCGACTCGTGGCAACAGGATAGGGCGAAATGTAAACTTCGAAGCGGCCTGATTCGGTGGAAGCATACGACACCCATCTGCCATCCCGCGAGAATGTGGGGAAGCCCTCATTGGCTGAAGTTTGCAGGTAAGGCACGATGTTCCTTTTCTCGCCATCGAATTGAAGAGCCCAAATGTCACCGCCAGTGCTGGGGCTGATTTGCCTGAAGAGGAGCGTTTTCCCGTCTGGGGACCATGAGCTGGGGGTTTGGATGTATTCGCTCGTGGCCAAGCGTTGCGGGCCAGTGCTGGCATCCGTAGGTTGCCAGAATAGGTTTGAGGACGAACCATTCACGCTTGCCGCATAGACGATGTGCTTACCATCCGGTGTCCACATGGGGTTCGTGTTGATCCCCTCCGATGTGAGTCGCGTCCACGAGTTTCGGTTGAAATCGTAGACCCAAATGTCGACGGTTGTGCCATAGATCGTTGCAGCAAGATGCTGTGCATCCGGGGATAGACGAAAGTCGCCATAGGTTCGCGCTTGAGTAGGCAGAGGCTCAACATTGCCACTCCGGTCCACCCAAGCCAACCTTCCATCGAGTCCAGTACCTCCAGGTACATACGCTAATGTGCCATCCTGAGAGAAAGAATATTGTCCACTGCCATAAGATTCAGTCCGCACACCCTCAAGAACAGGAACCGGCGCGCCGGTGACCTCCTGACGATTAATATCAAACGGCGTAGCGACAAGCTCTCCCTGGCGGGCATATAACAGATGACCCGTCGGTACGTACTGTGCGTCAGTCCCACCTTGAATCAAGACACGTTGTTCGCCGGTTTTAAGAGAGTAAAGGGAAATGGTCCCTCCTTGAAAGAAAACTGTTCGATTAACAAGAAGCGATTCGGTGCCCGGCAAAACATGCGGGAAGAAAAAGCGATTGTCTGTGTAAATGCTGAGTGGTCCCTCAGCGACTCGTTTCGGCGTTCCGCCGTCGCCCGAGACCTGAAACAATGAATGGGCATCATCCGGTGAGAAGAAAATCAAGTTGTTGGACGCCCAGCATGCCCCAAATACATTTCGTGCATCGCATAGGACCACCGGCGCCCCGCCGCCGACAAATACCTTCTTGAGCTGTGTATCTGTAAAGAAACCAATCCACTGTCCGTCTGGGGAAAAGAATGGGAGAAAGGCGCCATCCGTCTGCGGCAAGGCAGTCGATTCAAACTGGTCCATGTTCCGCAGGTACAACTGTCTCTGGTTCCCATGTTCCACCACGTAAGCGAGATGACTGCCATCTGGCGATAAGGCGATGGAGGGACGACCAATCCCGTACGGAACAGAATGAGCAAACGCAATTTGATCTGAGGGCGGCAAATGAATCACCAGTCGCTTTGTCGCCGGCACCAATGTCGTTCTGGATGACCGCGATGTCCAAACAGACACAAGAATTCCGCCAGCGATCGCACCAATCGCAACGGCGGCCGCAATCCACAACCTTCGCACAGTCTTAACCTTTTTGCCGCTTGTGGGTGAAAGCGCTGCCACCGACTCGGAGGTAGCCGACAACGCCTCCAGCGCCAACGCCAGGTCCCACACTGAATGAAATCTTTGTTCGGGATCCTTCTCTACGCAGCGGTGGATTACACGTTGCAGAGCCGGTGGGATCGGCGGAACGATATCAGAAACGCTGGGCAATTCCTCTTTCAAAATCGCGCTGATCACGTCGGCCGAGGTCTGCCCCTGGAACGCGCGTTTGCCGGTGAGCATTTCATAGAGGATAGCGCCGAAGGCAAAGATATCGGAACGCGAGTCTGCCGCTTCTCCTCGCACCTGCTCCGGCGACATATAACCAACCGTGCCAATCAGCAAGCCGGGCTTTGTTTGGTCAGCCAGAGGACGCGTCACAGCTGTTGCCTCCGGCTTTGGTTGAGTCAGCTTTGCTAAGCCGAAGTCCAGAATCTTGACTCGACCATCCTTAGCGACGAACAAGTTTTCTGGCTTTAGATCACGATGCACGATGCCTTTGTCATGCGCTGCCGCAAGACCATTTGCGATTTGTATGGCGTAGCCAATCGCTCTGCGTAATGCTAAGGGACCGCGGCTTATGTGCTCTCGTAGAGTTTGCCCTTCAAGCAACTCCGAGACCAGATAGGGTGCTCCTTCGTAAGTACCCATCTGAAATACCGAGAGAATATTGGGATGATTGAGCGCCGCCGCCGCACGGGCCTCACGTTCGAAACGCATCAAGCGGTCATGATCGGACGACAAGAAATCCGGCAACACCTTGATCGCCACACTGCGGTCGAGTCGTTCGTCTCGCGCTCGATAGACCTGTCCCATACCACCCGCACCAAGCAGTGATTGCACTTCGTAATCGCCGAGCTTGGTTCCTTTCGTGAGGATCACGCGGGGCGGAAATGACGTCGAAAGGCCGTTCACCATGTCATACCAATGCTAATCCAGACCTTGCGTCAATCGAGTCAAACTACTTCCTCAGCGACGCTGTCCAGTTTTGAACAACGACGGCGGGCGATGGCGATGAATCATCGGCGAGTAGGTTCGTCAGAAAACGTTGTCCATCACGCGTAACCGAATAGGCTCCGGCACCTGTTGGCTGACCCGGCACTAAGCGAGCCTCAAAGAGAACCTTGGGAGTGCCAGCTTCAAAGTTATTCGCATTCGTGTTCACATCTACAGACATAAGTTTGTTGTCCAGGGAATAATAAAACAGCTCTTTCCCGTCATCACGCCATCTCGGTTGAAGCCCTCCACTGATGGAAATCATCCATTGGCCTCCCGCGGGAGGGAAATTTCGAACATAAACTTGAGGGACTCCGGTTTCGGTGGAAACGTATGCAATCCACCGCGCGTCAGGTGAAAACCTCGCTGCGCCTTCGTTGAAACTAGACTTCACGATCGGAAATGGTTTCTGATCGCCAAACAGCGGCAATGCCCAAACATCTGCCAGTGTGAGCACACCGGTCTCTTGATAAAGAATAAAGCGCCCATCGGAAGACCAGTCAGTAGGAAACTTCGCGTTATCTGATTTGAGCAGCAGTTCTTCATTTCCGGCGCCGCTGGACGATTTCCAATACAGGTCGTATGGACCCGACTTGTTCGAGCAAAAAACAATTCGTTCGCCGTCCGGTGACCAAACTGGATTATTTTCGACCGCCGGATCGAAGGTTAATCGAGAACTACTTTGTCGTGAAATATCAATCACCCAAATGTCGCTCCCCGCTGTTTGGTCGGAGCGGACCACTGCAACTTTCTTTTGATCCGGCGCGATGGTTGGAGCAAGGAAAATATCAGGCGTTCCGATCGACCCAATTTGCTTACCAGTTCGGTCGAACCACGTGAGCTGAGTTTTTGCAAATATGCCGCTCCTGTAAACGAGGACGTCATTATCCGACACACAGAAAAACGATCGCCCATTTTGTGCGTTGTAACCGACGGGTTCAGCAACAAGCGACGGCTCTCCCGAGAGTTGGAGCTTTTCAGGATCAAAAGGTTGAGCCATTAACGAGCGATCCTTCAAAAATAGTAAATAGCCGGATGCGTACATCGCGCCGGCATCCGACTGCACCAGGAATTTTGACTCCGCAGAGTCAAGTGATCCCGCATAGATGCCGCTGGTTTCCTTTTTCGAACTGCGCGCCAGATATACGAAGTGGTGTCCATCGGGCAGAAAATGCGGCCAGTAGTGACCGCTCTGATGTAGAGTTGCGTCGAGTTTTGTAACCGGCTTTAACTCTCCGCCGTTGGCAGACACGCGAAAAAGCGCCCCGCTCAAATCGGGTGCAAACAGGATCACTCCATCTCGATTCCAGGTTCCTCCACGATTTGCCTGAGCGTCAGCCAGGGTTTCAACCGCTCCGCCGGACACCTCAACTTTCTTTAGTTTTCCCGAACCAAAAAATGCGATGAATCGACTGTCCGCCGACCAAAACGCCTGATTCCCTATGTCAGCACCCGGAATGGGTTGTGCCGACAACGAACCAAGAGGACGAATCCAGATCTGTGGCTTGCCAGTAGGATCGATGACAGTAAAGATAAGCTTGCGGCCATCCGGTGATATGAAATCGACAGCACCTCCGAAATTCGCTTTTTCCGGCGGGTAAACGTAGAACCGCGAAAGTTCTCCTTCCGTAGGCGTTGTCCTCCGCAACCCTATAATTGCAAGAGCGATTGTCACCAGAACAAGGAAAGCGGCAAGTGACCACGCCATCAACTCGCGCCGTCCAACTCTGCGCGTCGTCAGCGCCGGCAATACTATTGACTCAGTAGAAGAGACGCTCGATCCAGACAACGCCTCGATAGCAAAAGCGAGATCGCGTGCAGAATGAAATCGCTCTTGTGGATTCTTCTCGAGACAATGGTCTACAAGCCGTTCGAGTGCTGGTGAGACATTGTGATTCGTTGCTGACAGATCGGGCGGATCTTCCCTAAGGATCGCGCTCATCGTGTCCGCCGGTGACTGACCATGAAACGCTCGTTGGCCAGAAAGCATTTCATACAGGACGGCGCCCAAGGCAAAAATGTCCGATCGATGATCCACATTCTGGCCACGTACCTGTTCAGGTGACATATAACCAACTGTACCGATTACAACACCAGGATCAGTATCAGCTCGTCGCGTTGGTATATTCGTTTGCTGCTCATTGCCATTAGCTTGTGTTAGCTTGGCTAAGCCAAAATCAAGAATCTTCACGCGGCCATCGGTAGTGATGAATATGTTTTCCGGCTTCAGGTCACGATGGACGATTCCTTTCTCATGCGCCGCGGCCAGGCCATGAGCCAGTTGTAGTGCGAAATCGATTGCGCGACGTTGGGGAAGAGTGGTTCCACTAAGGCGTTTACGGAGAGTTTCACCCTCCAACAATTCCGAAACGACATACGGCGACCCATCGTGAGTTCCGATATCGTGAATTGAAAGAATGTTTGGATGGTTCAGCGCCCCCGCGGCACATGCTTCCTGCTCGAAGCGTTGCAGACGATCTTTGTCAGCGGAGAAACTCGTAGGAAGGACTTTTACCGCGACGTCACGGCCTAACCGTGTATCGCGGGCGCGGTATACCTCGCCCATTCCACCCGCACCCAGTGGCGAAACAATTTCATAGGGACCCAGCCGTGTGCCTACAATAACCCGCATGTGAGAAGTGCCTGGAATTCGGGGGAAGGAGAAGTGAGCAGACGTATTTTATATGTGTTTGTATCGCCGCGCCAGATTGTGGTTACCATCGGAGTGTGGATTTACTATTAACACTTCCGGCCTTACGATTCTCAATATGAAGATAATCCTCTTCCTGCTCGTTTGTGCAACTAGTATTTCAGCGGCACCGCCTGACCCTGCTCTTCTTGCGAAATCAGTAACAATTTATCGCGACACTTACGGAGTCGCACATGTCTTCGGCCGTACAGACGCCAGCACTGTATTCGGTTTCGCTTATGCTCAGGCGGAGGACAACTTCTGGAGGGTCGAGGAGAATTTTATCGAGGCCCTGGGCCGTATTTCTGAAGCCCATGGAGATCGTGAAGGAGCTCTCGATCAGGATCGCCTCAACCATGCGCTAGAGATTCCGCGACTGGCTCGAGAAGAATACTCGCGACTTGACCCTAAGATGCGTTCTATCTGCGACGCCTTCGCAGCTGGATTCAATTTCTACCTGACCAGGCACCCGGAAGTGCATCCGCGGCTGCTTACGAAGATCGAGCCGTGGTTCACGCTCGCGTTCATTCGCTACAACTACTTTCAGAATGGCTTTGCGCGCGATCCTGCCTTAAGGGGCACTCTGGAGACTGCTCAAGACGATCGTGGCCTACCGTCCAACACGGGATCGAATGGTTGGGTAGTTGGACCATCGCGAAGTAAGAGCGGGCATGCGCTCTTATTTATTAATCCGCATCTTCCCTTCTTTGGATCAGGCCAGGTCTATGAAGGACACATCCACAGCGACGAGGGTTGGAACTTCACAGGCTACACGCGCTTCGGCTTTCCTTTTCCTTATGTCGGACATAACGACGACCTCGGTTGGGTCAGCACCGACAACGCTGCTGATCTTGAAGATGTGTACGAAGAGACATTCGACGATCCCTCGCAACCGTTAGCTTACCGCTACGGAACCGGACACAGACTCGCCGTTGAGCATACGGAAGAAATCCGGGTAAAGACCGGCAGCGGCGTTGAAACTCGTCGCTTCAAAATGATCAAAACGCATCATGGACCGGTTCTGGCAAAACGGAACGGAAAGTTTCTGGCCATTCGAATGGCAAAGTTTGAAAGCTACGGCTGGCTGCGAGAATGGTACGACATGACACGTGCTACAACTCTCGATCAGTTCAAGGCAGCACTAACACCTCTGAACATGCTGTTTGGTAATGTGATGTACGCTGACAGGCGTGGCAACACGTATTACTTGTACAACGGTGCAGTGCCTCGTCGAGATCCTCGTTTTGATTGGTCAAAGCCGGTCGACGGGAGCGATCCGGCAACCGAATGGCGGGGTTATCACACTATCGAAGAGTTACCGCAATTAACGAATCCACGCGCTGGCTGGATGCAAAACTGCAACACCACACCCTTCTTGTTGACGAGCGACGGAAACCCCGACCCCGCCCGTTTTCCGAAATACATGGTTCAGGAGGGCGATAACCCACGCGGCCGAGTCTCTCGAAGGATTCTCGCTGCGAATGCCGCCTTTTCCTTCGAGGAATGGACTCACGCTGCATTTGATACGCGAGTCATCAGCGCTGATGAATTACTACCACAGTTTCTAGTCGAATTGAGAGCGGCACTTAATTCACCTTTGGATCAATCCGCCTTAAGCTCGGCACAAAATATATCTCTCAAAACACCAACGTTTGCGCCTCAGCCTCCGGAAGTGGATCGTTTAGCTTCAGCCTACGGCGAGCTCTCCAGCTGGGACCACCGCGCCACAACTGAGTCGGTTGCGATGTCAATCTTTAGCGGCTGGCGCGAGCGAATCAATAATACACAAGCTCAGACGCCACAAACGCGACGCGCCGCGCTCGTCGAAGCCCTCGAAAGGCTCGAGCAACGTTACGGCACCTGGCGCGTTGCGTGGGGTGAAGTCAACCGGCTCCAACGTCTTGATGAAAGTAAGGACGAACAATTCGCCGACTCACGAGCAAGCGAGCCGATCGCTGGTGTGAATGGGGCCGACGGCGCTGTTTACACGTTTTACGCGCGTCCGGTCGAAGGCCAGAAGCGACGTTATGGTGTGGCAGGCGCAACTTACGTAAGCGTCGTCGACTTCGGGCCAAAGGTGCGTGCGCTATCCATTCACGTCTTCGGCGCGAGCGGTGATCCAAAAAGCCGTCACTATACCGACCAGGCGAAGTTATATGCACATCGCGAATTCAAACCCGCGTGGTTTACCTTGGAAGAAATTCGCGCCAACCTCGAATCCGCCTACCACCCAGGCGACCGGTAGGTTAGGGCGAAGCCGATTTCGGTAGCGCCTAATTCCGGGTCTCACCTCCGCCCAACAGCGTCGGAACCAATTTCTGAAAAGGAAACTGCACATAAAATCCAGACTAGCGTGCTTGCCGTTCGCACTTTGGGATGTAGTATCGCTTTCACGATCAGTTCGGAACTATGAATTTTTGGTTCGGCAGAGAGAGGAACCAGTATGTCCCAGCAATCCACGTCGAATTCTCAAATCCCTTATCGAAAACTCGGCAGCACGGGAGAGCAGGTCTCGGCAATCGGCCTTGGTGGTTGGCACTTGGGGTTCAAATCTATTGATGAGGAAATGAGCATCAAGATCATTCGTTCGGCGCTCGATCGTGGGATCAATTTCATGGACAACTGTTGGGACTACAATGAAGGGGCGAGTGAGATTCGCATGGGTAAAGCTCTGCGCGACGGTTACCGACAAAAAGCATTCTTGATGACGAAGATTGACGGTAGAACTAAAGAAGACGCCTCAAAACAACTCGAGGAATCGCTTCGTCGCCTCCAAACTGATCACATAGATCTTGTGCAGCACCATGAGATTCTGCGCTACGACGACCCTCATCGGATTTTCGATGAAGAAGGTGCGAATACGGCACTCGTCGAAGCACGCATAGCCGGAAAAATCCGTTATATCGGTTTCACAGGTCATAAGGATCCGCATATCCATCTCTACATGTTAGATGTTGCAAAGGAGAATGGGTTCAAGTTCGATACCGTTCAAATGCCGTTGAATGTGATGGACGCACACTATCGTAGCTTTGAAAAATTAGTTCTGCCCAAACTTATCCGGGAAAACATTGGTGTGCTGGCAATGAAGACTTTGGCAAATGGCACGATTTTAGAATCAAAGACCGTCACCGCAATTGAGTGCCTACAGTATGCGCTCAATCTACCAACTTCTGTCGTGATCACCGGTTGCGAAAGTATGGATGATCTCAACCAAGCTATAGCCGCGGCGGTGACATTCAAGCCTATGAGCGACGCTCAGGTAAACGACCTGCTCGCAAAGACAGCACAAGCAGCCACCAACGGACAATATGAATTATTCAAGACGAGTTCGATTTACGATGGCACGGCGAAACACCCTGAGTGGCTCGGCGAAGAACCCCCCAAAGTGCAACGCGTAATGCAGGCTTGACGAACCCGATTCGCCGTTGAGCGGTGCGGCTTCGCCGCTTACGGTGCGGAAAGGCTTCTTGGAATGTCGGTAAGACACCAGGCTTACCGCAAGGAGTACGGCCAAGCCTAGGTCCAAAATTCACGAGCTAAAGCAACCTTCTCGCAGTCAGTGTTATCGAATTGTTAGTCGAGGCCCGAAGCACTCCGCAGCAGTACTGGTGGAGGTTTAACATGTCGATCAAGGGCTGGAGAAAAGTCGCCCCTTTTTGTTTCTACACCGCAGTAGTAGCTCTCCTCCTCATAACCGCCGCAAAAGGTCCAAGGATGCCTAAGAGCACCATCTTGATTCTGCTCGTGTGTGGATTTCTAAGCTGGGGGTTGGTTGAGTATGTACTGCATCGGTTTGCTTTTCATTTTGAAACCATCCCAAATTTCGTGAACGCTTCACACTTAGCTCATCACGAAAACCCGAAGGCCATGAGTGATCTATTCGCAAGTCTAAAACTGAGTGTGCCGATCGCGGCGGCTTACTGGCTTTTAGCCTGGGAGTTTTTGGGCATGTGGCTCGCTGCTTCTTATCTTTTCATGGGGCTCGTTGCTGGTTACTTCTGCTACGAATGGCTTCATTACCAGGCCCATCACGGTAGGTCGCGGCTGCCACTGCTTAGATACTTGAGAAAGTATCACCTCCTACATCACTATCGGACTCCCGACCGCCGTTTTGGAGTGACGTCTCCAGTTTTTGACCTATTATTTGGCACTTTCGCTCCAGGCAAGTCGCGCGGGGTTTCGCACGCCCGCTAGCTATTCGCATCTCATACCCCTTCAGAAACTAAATCCTTGACAACCCCACAGTGCGTTCATAAAATGCGCCCCAAAAAAATCTCTTTGGTCTTTTTATTCTATGGTCAGACCTTTTATATCTGGGAGAGTGAGCGGGCAGGTTTCCAGATCACGCATTGCGTGCCCTGGAAAGACTCTGACTCTTCATTTCTGACCTTATATATACAGTCCGTTTTCAAGATCCGCTTGCACTCGTCAAATTAACTTGAGGGCTCAAGCCGTTCGTTTGCTCGGAGCCACCGAACCTTTCGAGCCCACGCAGGAACAACAACTTCATACCACGTCTGTAGAAGGAGATGTTACCTATGCGAAGCAAACGATCTGCGCTGTTGGTGCTGGCCATCACGCTGTTTCTTGCAAGCGTGGTCTGCGGGCAAGGAACCACTGGAGAGATTTCCGGCACCGTAAAGGATCCCAAACAAGCCTTTGTGCCGGGAGTAATCGTAACGATTACCAACCTGGACACACCGTTCAAGCGTCAGGTGACGACCAACAGTGACGGTTACTATCGGTTTGTCGGTTTACCGGTAGGTCGATACGAGCTGCGGGCGGAACATCAAGGATTTAAAACCTCATTTGCCAGCCTCACACTGACGGTGGCTGAAGTTGCGACAGCCAACGTCACTATGGAGGTTGGCGAAATCACTGAGCTGGTGACCGTGTCAGGCGACGTCGGAGGAGAAGTCGAGACAACTGGCTCAACCATGAGCGGGCTGGTTGACGAAAAGAAGATTCGTGACTTGCCGTTAAACGGGCGCGATATGGCACAGCTGATCTTGCTCCAGCCCGGCGTCGTTAATAGCCGTTCAAGCGTCCAGTCATCGAATACCGGACGTGGTACTCGCTTTTCCGTCGCAGGCGCTCGTCCCAGTCAAAACCTTTTCCAGCTAGATGGCACAAACATCAATGATGCGCTCAATAACACTCCCGGCAGCGCGCAAGGTCTCCTGGTTGGCGTCGAAACTGTCAAGGAGTTCAGAGTACTTACAAATACGTACAGTGCAGAATATGGGCGCTCAACCGGTGGCGTATTTCTCGCCGTTACTAAGTCGGGCACGAACGATTTCCATGGTTCCGCCTTCGAGTTTCTGCGCAACGACAATTTGGACGCGCGCAACTTCTTTGACCGGTGCCCTGGCACTGGAACGTGCAAAGCCAAAGGCCGCCCGGAGTTTCGACGAAACCAGTTTGGTTTTACCATCGGCGGTCCTGTGATGTTGCCCTTCGGTGAAGGTAAGAACGCCGGCTATAACGGTCGAAATAAGACGTTCTTCTTCGGCAGCTACGAAGGACTGAGGGAGTTTAAGGGCATCAGCACGGTTTCAATTGTGCCGGACAATAATGCGCGGCTCGGAATCCTCCCTGGACAAACTCCTATCGTTGTTGATGCACGCAGTCGACCGATTATCGATCTGTTCCCGAGACCCAACGGGAGAACGTTCGGCGACGGAACCGCCGAGTTCACGGGAACAACGGACCGCATTTCCAATGACGACTTCCTTACGATCAGGATTGATCACAATTTTTCAAACTCTCATTCGGTGTTCGGGCGGTACCTTCGCGACAAGTCCGATCAAGTACTGCCGAGAAACTTTCCCGAATTTCCAAACCTTGCGGTAAACACGAAGCAGGTGGTGACGATTGAGGACCGCAAGGCCTTCTCTCCCACCATTCTCAATGAAGCAAGATTCGGCTTTAACCACGCTACGCCGGCAGAGTTGGTGCCGAAAACAAATAGGAGTTTGCAGCTCATTGTGGGCAAAGATCTCGGGGAAGTCACCGTAGGAGGCCTCAGCGCAGTCGGCACCGATCGCACGAACCCGAAACTGTTTTTCCTGGACGATTATCAGTTTACGGACACTGTATCAATTGTGAGGGGTGACCACTCTTTCCGGATTGGAGGAGTGTTCGAACGATTCATCTACGATGGCGATTCTGAAAGCCGGACCCGTGGCCAACTCCGCTTCAGCTCACTGGCCAATCTGCTGAGATTTACGATCCAGGATCTGCAAGGCGCCTCTTCTGATTCGATTTTTGGGCGCAATTACCGGCAATCGCTCTTTGGGGTGTTTGTTCAGGATGACTTTAAAGCGACAAAACGTCTGACTCTAAACCTGGGTCTGCGTTATGAAACGGTGACGTCGCCCACCGAAGCAAACGGAAGGATTTCCAACCTCAGGGAGATCACAGATCCCGCGGTTACTGTTGGTTATCCCCTCTTCAATCCGAGCCATCAAGGATTTGCGCCGCGAGTCGGATTTGCCTACGACGTCTTCGGAGATGGCAAGACGGCTCTGCGCGGTGGCTTCGGGATGTTCTACGAACAACCGCTATTCAATATCTTTCGCAATCCAATCTTCCGCGCTCTTCCCTTTGTCAATCGTGGCAGGTTGCGACCTTGCAGCAGCTCGAACCCGCCGCCCTGTCTCGTTGTTGCCGGAGGAAACAACCCGCTTCCTGCTGATTCGTCTCTGTTCAAAGGCGTCGATCAAGTTTCCGAAACGATGCAGTTTGATTTGAGGCCAACTTACGTAATGCAATACAACATCAACCTTCAGCGAGAAGTCTTTAAGAAAATGGTGTTGCTTGTGGCCTACGTAGGATCACGAGGCGTTAATCTGTTTGGCCAAGGCGATAGGAACACCGCAATTCCGACTATTCTCGCGGACGGCAGGCAATTCTTTCCGCCGACTGCGACTCGCAGAAATCCCGCATTCGATACGGTCCGGACGATCTTTCAGGGATTCAGTTCAAACTACAATTCCCTAAATCTCGGTCTGTCCCGGCGCATGAGCGACGCGCTTCAATTTCAGATCTCATATACATACGGCAAGGCGATTGACAATCGCAGCGGAACGAGTGGTCGTCAAGAGTATTCGAACGGCCAAGCGCGAACATTTGACCCGTATAACCTGAACCTTGACAGGGCCCGCGCGGATTTTGACGTGAGGCATAGCTTTGTAGCGAATGCCAGCTACGAGTTGCCTTTTGGTAAGAACCGTAAGGGGGCGGCACGGCAACTTTTGGCGGGGTGGCAACTCAATACGATTATTACAATGAGTTCCGGTGTTCCGTTTGGCGTGATCGTCGATGGAGATCCCGACGGAGATAAGTCGGATGACAACGCTCAACGTCCGAACTTAGTGCCGGGCGTGGCGCTGACTTCGTCAGGTGGCGGGACGCCTAACCTTTGGTTCAACCTTTCGGCATTCGCACCCCCGGCGTTCGGTTTTCGCGGGACCTCCGGCAGAAACATCATCGATGGCCCAAACTACAAAACTGTAGATTTTTCCGTCGTCAAAAACTTCCGGATCGATGAAAAGCGGAGTATTCAGTTTCGTGCTGAAGTATTCAATCTCCTGAATCGCGCGAATTTTGATTTGCCTTCGAATTCAGAAGACGGCGAGCAAGTCTTCTCCTTTGTTACTAATGCAACGTCCACCACACCTTGCATCGCAGGAACAAGAGTGGGATCGAATTGCTTTACCGGTACGGGCAGTGCCGGCAGCATCTTCAGCACGGTTGGAGATTCACGCGAAATTCAGTTTGGACTGAAGTTTATCTTCTAGAAGCTCAGGACCACTTTTGCGGCTTTCCCCCCTTAGCGATTTTGCGAGAACTGCGTTGGCTGAGTCTAGATTGTGCAGTGTTACTCGTTTCTCCGTTGTGAGATGAGAATGGGGAATTTTGTCGTAATACGAATTTCACGCAAAAGCGCAAAGGTGCACAGGCGCAAAGGGTCGACATGGCGTCTGTCGCCCGTGGCTACCAGAATCACGATCGTTGGGTTGCTCCTGGTCGCTGCTGCAACGGTTTTTGCCGCTCCGCGACGAAACCAGGAAATAGCGTCCCCCCAAGAAAACGTGATTCAACCAGAGAACTATTTACCTGTTGGCGAAGCTCGCAACTTAATCTTCAAGACTTGTGTGCAGTGCCATGACTTGCGCAACACAGTCACGCAACGCAAGACCGCGGCAGCTTGGAAACGAACGGTTGACGAGATGGTTTGGCGTGGCGCGCCTTTGATGATTGATGAAGCCGAGATCGTGACAAAGTATCTGGCTGCATCGTTCGGACCTGATAAACCTATCCCCGACGAATTCAAGAAGAAACGAGCTGTAAAAGAGCCGTGACAGGCCAGACAAAAGTACGTGCCGAGATTTCCGAGGAGGAAAGCAGCTCAGTACTAATGTTTAATGAGCATGGTCGCTGTGTAAGTTGTCCGTAAAGTTGACAGGAACACCATCGTCTTTTACTAGCTCACAAAAGACGGAACATGAGCATGCAGGGGTTTGTTAGAGATTATCTCGGCGGCAAGATTTCCCGTCGCAGCTTCATGCGAAGATCCACGGCAGCGGGTTTTAGCGCCTTAGCTGCGCGTTCTTCGCTGAGGTCGCTTGAGCCCATCGTACGTGCTGAAACACACAGTACGGGCGCTCCGACTGCAATAACGGGCACGAAGACTTTTGCCGGTACAGGTGGCGAGCTGTTGGCGGAACAGATCCTGGCGGCAGGAACGCGATTTATCTTCATCTGTAACAGTTCAGGCATGGGACCGCTGTGCGACGCGGTGGTTGACCGGTCCAGCCTGCAATTTATTCAAGGCGTCTCCGAAAACCAGGTTGTGGCAATGGCCGACGGCTACGCGAAAGTGACGGGGCAGCCATCGTTTGCCTGCTTCAGTCGCGTTGGAGGGCCGATCGCCAGCGCCAACATGTATAACGCGATGAAGGATCGCAGCCCTGTAGTAATTGTTACCGATCACATGGACTCACAGGCCGATGGTCGCGACGGACACGAGGATTTGGACGATTGGCTGGATGCCTTCAAGCAATACACAAAGTGGCGCTGGTTGGTTAAAGAAGGTAATCGCATTCCGGAGTGGATAGCGCACGCGTATAAAGTCTCATCCACCGCGCCCGGTGGTCCAACATTCGTTCGGATCCCACGCAACGTTCTTTATCAGCATAACAAAGGAGAGATCTTTTCACGGGAGAGCATCTCCGTGCCGATGGACATTACGCCGAATCCCAAACGAGTTGAGCGCGCAGCTCAACTGTTGATTGAAGCGAAGAGTCCGATTTTGCACGTGGGGCACGAAGTGTCGACTTCCGGAGGACGGCCGGAGCTGGTCGAGTTGGCTGAATTACTTGCAATTCCCGTCACGCAGGCGTGGAGCTGGACGGCCGATTTCCCCACCGATCACCCGTTATATCTGGGTGGCTACCTGGATCCAATGCGTTTTCCCGATCAAATCGATCTGTTCGTGAATCTTGGGACCAACTTGCCAGATCCGGGTAGCAACACGTCCGCCATTCCCCGAACCGCGAAAATAATTCATGCACGAGTTGATAGCAGACAATTAGGCGCGGACTATCCTGTCGACGTCCCTATTGTTGCTGACGTAAGAGAGACCGCGCGAGCGTTGACCGAATCAGTGAAGTCATTGCTGACCAAGGAGAGGTTAGCGAGCCTCAAACGATCGCGATGGGATGCAACGAGGAGTTTCACGGAAAAGCTGAAGCAGTCTTATCTAACGGCGGCGCGTAACGGTTGGGACGATGCACCCGTGACCTGGCCGCGCCTGCTATTGACCTTGAACGACATGCTCGACGAAGACGCAATCATCGTCGAAGAAGTCGGGACTGAAGATTGGCTGCTGCGTTCATTTCCCTTCGCTGATGGGAAGAAAACTAAGATTGGACGCACGCTTGGTCGCTCCCTCTGCTGGGGTATGGGCGCAGCCATCGGGGTCAAGCTGGCCCGCCCCAATAATCAGGTGGTTTCGCTTCAAGGCGACGGCGGTTTTCTTTTTGGCCAAAGCGATTCTCTTTGGTCCATGTCGCGTTATGACGTGCCGATTATAACTGTTGTTTGCAACAACCGAAGTTATGATGAACCGCGCAACAACATCATGATGAAGGGCGGGCGGTCACGTCAGGAGAACAAGGACATGATCTGTTACCTCGGTAGTCCTGACGTCGAGTTCACGCATTTGGCCAGCGCGTTCGGAATTAAGGGCGAAAAAGTGACGAACCCATCTGATTTGAAGCCTGCGTTGCAACGAGCGATCAAAACAACTCGTGATGGCCGTCCTTATCTGCTGGACGTGTTGGTAGCGCGGACTGGACTGGCTGCGGATTCGACCTGGTATCCGCGTTATTCAGTGGCAGCATCGCGTGAACGAAAGGTGTAGGCAAGCGTTTCTCCTGGGTGCTCTTTGGTTTCTTATGGAGGAAACGGCACATGAAGGCAGCATTTAATCTAATCCTGATTGGAATCGTTTTCACGCTTTCCTTATTCGTGAGTTGCCAACTCGCACTCGCTCAAGACGCCGCAAATCTCAGTGGCGTCGTGAAAGACCCGAACGGTGCCGTGATCGCAAGCGTGACCGTTACCGCACGCAATCTGGCCACGGGTCAAACGAGGGAAACTCAAACTGGCGAACAGGGACGTTACGCGTTTCCGAACCTAAGTATCGGCAATTATGAGGTGCTTGCGGGATACACCGGTTTCAAAAGGAGCAGAGCCACGGTTGAGCTAACAGTAGGACAAGAAGCAGAGCTCGACATCACGTTGTACCCTGGCGGTGTTTCAGAGACCGTGGACGTTGAGACCGATTTACAGCAACTGACTCCCGACACCTTGACCTCCACGCTAGGACAATTGGTCGGTCGGCGGCAAGTAGAGAACTTGCCACTGAACGGCCGGGATTTTTCGCAGCTTGTGCTGCTTCAGCCGGGCACCGTGAAGGCGCTTAGCGATCAAGGCGATATACTTAGCGGTAAAGGCGCTAAGATTTCAGTTCATGGCGCGCGCACTAACGAGAATTCTTACCTTCTGGATGGCACCGACATTCTCGATGCTCTGGGCCGCAATGCTGCTGGTTCGCACGGGCTGGTCAGCGGGATCGAATCTGTCCAGGAATTCACGGTCCTGACAAATACCTATACGGCGGAATACGGGCGCGCCGCCGGTGGCGTATTCAATATTGCGACCCGATCCGGCTCGAACAAGTTCCATGGAACGGCATTCGAATACCACCGTAATAGTGCTCTTGATGCCAGAAACTTTTTCGATCCCGAGAAGAAGCCAGCTTTTAAACGCAACCAGTTTGGTTTTTCGGTAGGCGGCCCGTTTGTCAAAAACAAACTTTTCTTTTTTGGCACCTATGAAGGTTTCCGCGAACGGCTTGGCATAACAGACACAGAATTTGTGCCTAGTCTGGCGGCGCGGCGTGGCGCGTTTCTACCGGCGGGTGCAACGATCAGTCCCGCGGTTCTGCCATATCTTGCTCTGATCCCGTTACCCACGACCGATAACCCAACTGGTGAGAAGGCAATCTTTCAAGGAGCATTCAGTCAGCCTTCGAACGCGAATACGTACAACGTAAGGTTCGACTACAACTTCTCGAAGCGCGATTCTTTATTCGTCCGATACACGCAGAGCGATTCTGATATAAGGTTTATCAACGCCGAAATCTTTCCAGCCTTTCCTAATCAGGGAACAAACCATCAAAGATTTCTTACGATTGGTGAAACCCGAATTATAAAGAGTGACCTGGTCAACAGCTTTCGCTTCGCGCTAAATCAAACATTCCCCAGCGAAACGCCCGACCCGAACGATCCGTTTACCAGTCTGACCTTCGTTCCTGACGAGACCATTGTGGGGACCATCAACATCAGTGGCTTCAAACGCTTCGGCTCTGATCGCAATACGCCGCGAAGCTTCCGTCAAAATCTGAATCAGTTCTCTGACGATCTTTCGTGGGTACGCGGTGATCACTCAATGAAGATGGGAGTGAATTTCGAACATTTTGACATTCTCGGCGTGTCAGCATCCCGCAATCGCGGCGAGTTTACGATCAACACGTTCTCTGACTTTCTGCGCGGCAGGGCCCGCGATTTTGTCGGACTAGACCCTACTCAGAAAGACGTAAATCGGCATCACAAACAGAACCTGATCGGGCTTTACTTTCAGGACGACTGGAAAGCTCGATCAAATCTCGCGCTGAATTTTGGAGTGCGGTACGAGTTCATCACCATTCCGTCGGAAGTTGATGGCAAGGTAACAAATGTGCGTAGTCCGTCGGACCCCGCCGTTACGGTAGGCGATCCACTTTTTAGGAATCCGAGCCTGGGTCAGTTTTCTCCTCGTGTAGGTTTTGCTTATAGCCCTGATTTCAAGAATGGCTTTCTTGGCGAACTCACCGGCGGTCCGGGCAAGACATCTATCCGCGGAGGATTCGGCGTTTTCTTCGAGCCGTTGCTTTATGCAACTTATGGCAACATGACGTTCAAACATTCCCCGTTCTTCAAGCAAATCAGGATAACCACCGGTGGGCCATGTCCGGCAGCCTCTCCCTGCGCTCCATTCCCAAACATTGCCCCATTGCTTGCCAGTGGTGTCGGACAGATCGACACTTTCGCGATCGATTTCAATCCACGGCCCACCTACGTTATGCAATACAACGTGAATCTTCAGCGAGAGCTTTCCTCGAAATTGATCATTACCGCAGCCTATGTCGGCTCTCGTGGTATTCACCTGTGGCGCGAAGCTGACTTTAACAACGCTATTCCACTTGACGATGCGGGCACGCGATTTCCGGCTATTCCTGCCAACCAGGTAAGGAGACGCAACCCTAACTTCGCAAACATTCGCTTTAAGACGTCCGATGCGCAATCGTTTTACAACGCCATGCAACTCAGCATCACATCTCGCCTCGGTCGCACTTTCCAGGGACAGCTGTCGTACACATTCGCCAAGTCAATTGATGATCAGTCGAGTTCCCTCGGCAGAAATGAATTTGGTAATGGTCAGGCTCGCACAGTTGATCCCTACAATAAAAGATTGAACCGTGCATTGTCGGATTTTGATGTACGCCACAACCTGTCATTCAACTTCGTTTATGACGTGCCGCTCGGAAGCAGAGCTACTGGAGCAAAGAGAGTGCTGATCTCAGGATGGCAGTTAAGTGGGATTCTGGCGGCGCAAACGGGAATACCAGTCTCACCAATATTTACCTTCGATCAGGATCGTGACGGTACAACCGACAATGAGCAGAGGCCGAATCTTGCGCCGGGCATCACGCACATTCCGACGAATATCAGCAAGACTCAGCTCTTCGATCCGAGCGTATTTGTCCTTCCTGCTGTTGGTTTCCGCGGAACAGTTGGACGTAATGTCATAACGGGACCCAATCTATTTACCTTCGATCCGGCAATTGTGAAGAATTTTTATCTGAGCAGCGACAATCAACGGCTTATTCAGTTCAGAACAGAGATCTTCAACGTTTTTAACCGTGCGAACTTTGCCATACCCGAAGTTGCGAACCTCACGATTTTTACAGATGCAACCACGAGGAATCCGACGGCCGGGCAAATTACCAGGACCAGCACGCCAAGCCGTCAGATCCAGTTTGCGTTGAGGATAGTTTTCTAAAAGGAGGTTACGACGCTTTGCAGCACGTAAAGAGAAAACAAGGCACGGAGTCAAAAGATCTTCGTAGTTGGATCGCCGACGTTGAAAGACTGGGAGAACTGAAGCGCATTGATGGTGCTGATTGGGACGTTGAGATCGGAGCAATTACAGAGCTTGGCCACCATCGCGGCGAAAACAGTAAAGCCATTCTTTTCGATCGAATCAAGGGTTATCCCGATGGATACCGGGTGCTGTCGAACACGCTTAATACGGTTAAGCGTATCGCGCTTACCTTGAACATGGATACAAACTACACGCGGTCCGAGTTCGTCAAAGACATCAAACGCCATATTAGCGACGTCAACTACATCAAGCCTGAAGTCGTCAAAGATGGTCCAATAATGGAGAACGTCCTTGAGGGCAAAGACATTGACATGTGGAAGTTTCCCACACCGAAGTGGCACGAACTGGACGGCGGACGCTATATCGGAACCGGCTCGGTCGATATCACGCGGGATCCGGATGATGGATGGATCAATCTCGGCACCTATCGCGTGATGATTCAAAACGAAGACACGCTGGGCTTTTACATCTCACCCGGTAAACAGGGCCGCATCATGCGCGAAAAATATTTCGCTAAAGGTGAGCCCTGCAAAGTTGCCGTCTCGTTCGGGCAACATCCGCTGATCTATTTGGCGGGGGGAATGGAAGTCCCGCACGGCGTTTCTGAGTATGAATGGGTTGGTGGTCTGCAAGGTGAGCCAGTGCAAGTAATCGAGGGTGAATACACGGGATTACCGATTCCGGCGTCAGCGGAAATCGTCATCGAGGGCGAAGCACTCCCCGGTGAAGAAATGAATGAAGGGCCATTTGGTGAATGGACGGGGTACTACGCAAGCTCGATGCGTCCTGAGCCGATCATGAAGGTTAAGAGACTCTATTACCGCAATGATCCGATTATGCTCGGAGCACCACCGACGCGGCCGCCATGTGAGTTCAATTACATGCGCTGCTTCATGCGGTCTGCAATGATCTGGCAGGAGCTTGAGGCAGCGGGTGTACCTGATGTGACTGGCGTGTGGTGTCATGAGGCCGGTGGCAGCCGTCTGCTGAATTTTGTTTCGATCAAGCAACGTTATCCGGGCCACGCGCGACAAGCCGGGATGGTTGCAGCCTACTGCCACGCTGGTGGTTACCTCGGACGGTACGTGATCGTGGTTGATGACGACATTGATGTGACAAACATCAATGATGTGTTGTGGGCGCTGACAACTCGTTCGAACCCTGAAGTCGATATCGAGATTATTCGTCGCAGTTGGAGCGGAGCGCTAGATCCGATCATCCCAAAGGGTCAGAAGGGACACAGCTCGCGCGCCATTATTGATGCCTGCCGGCCCTATGAATGGATTAAAGACTTTCCACCTGTAGCTGAATCAAGCGCAGAGGTGCGGCGCGCAGCGGAAAAGAAGTGGGAAAAACTTCTCGATGAGTAGTATCTCCACTCGTTAAGGCAGGCGCAAGTAATAGCGTACGTATATTCGTGTAAAGGTTTAGGACACGTTTTGAGTTCGATTCTCGAGTCAACACAATTGGGAGCACCAGAGTCGCAAAGCGCAGCCCAAGAGCTTGCTGCTGAGGGGGCCTCTGTTGGCCCAGTCACCACACGCAAACCCGACCGCATTTCCTGGAGGGTATTCACGGGCAGAATACTTTGCGTGGCAGTACCAGTGTTCGTCTGGTTTGCGCCTCTCAATCTGGATCCAACAGCGAAGCACGCTCTGGCGATTGCTTCATTCATGATCATTGCGTGGATCACTGAGGCACTGGCCCATGCCCTGACAGGTCTGATCGGTTGCTTCCTTTTCTGGGCCCTGAGAGTTGTTAAGTTTGACGTTGCTTTTGGCGGTTTCGCCGACGAAACACCATGGTTTCTATTTGGCGCAATCCTGTTTGGCATGATGGCGACGAAGTCAGGTTTAGCACGACGCTTGGCGTATTTGGTGATGCTACGCGTCGGAAACACATATGCCCGATTGCTATTGGGACTGATCCTATCGGATTTTCTGTTGACCTTCCTCGTGCCATCCGGAATCGCTCGCGTCGTGATTATGGCTGCAATTGCGATTGGTCTCGTTGAAGCTTTCGGCCTCGGCATTGGCAGTAATGTCGGGCGTGGAATGTTCATCATCGTCACGTACACAGCGGGCATTTTCGACAAAATGATGATTGCCGGCGCAGCTTCGATTACAGCGCGTGGTCTGATTGAAAAAGTTGGCCACGTCGAGGTGTTGTGGAGTCGATGGTTTCTCGGTTACCTGCCCTGCAGTCTGATCACGATTCTTGTCGCCTGGCGGCTCGCACTTTGGTTGTTCCCACCTGAGAAGCCTGGTCTACCCGGCGGGGCTGAGCACTTGCGCAACGAGCTGCGAAAGATGGGGGCATGGACCCATCTGGAAAAAAAGGCTTTGGTTCTCATGATGCTAGCTATCGGGCTTTGGCTCACCGATATGTTTCATCACATTTCGCCGGCTGTGATTGGACTGGGCGTTGGACTCTTTGCGGTGCTGCCACGTGTCGGTGTGCTCGATATGGAAGACCTGAAACGGCTGAACTATTTGCCGGTGTTTTTTGTGGCTGCGGCTGTAAGCATGGGTCAGGTGCTGGTTTCGACGAAGGCCCTGGACGTACTGACAAACGTCATGTTTGCCTGGATGGAGCCGCTGCTTACGAACGTTTACGCTACTACGCTGACATTGTATTGGACTGCTTTTGCCTATCACTTCGTCTTAGCGAGCGAGGTTTCGATGTTAGGGACGTCAATCCCCCTATTGATGAACTTCGCGACTTCTCACGGATTTGATCCGCTCGCATTGGGGATGATTTGGACGTTTGCATCGGGCGGAAAGATCTTTGTTTATCAATCGGCAGTGATGATCGTTGGTTACTCCTATGGCTATTTTGACAGCCGCGACATGCTGCGCGTGGGGTTGGCGTTGACGATTATTGAGTCGGTACTTCTGCTCTTAGTCGTGCCGTTCTATTGGCCTTTGATAGGAATCTAGTCAATTGATGAATTAGTCATTCGATTTCAGACGAGGCAACGATGCGAAGACTGCTTGCCAAACTTGTGAATGGAGAGATTTCTCGGAGGGACTTCTCCGCTCGTGTGTTGAGAATGGGCTTCGGGATGATGACTGTCGAGTCCATTCTGGACACAGTAACTCCTGCAAAAGAACGCCGGCTACGATCCGAATCAAGTACTTCAGAACGATTTCGTGCTGAGCCTTTTAGCGAAAAGACGCCATACGAGCAGTGGATGGACAGCGAAGGAATCCCGGTTCACCACGGTTATCACATTGTCGATGTGCGAGCAGTGGAAGTTAAACCATGGACACGGATGGACACAAAAGCCGCGTTGATAGATCTCGAAGGCGCAGAAGCAACTGACAGCGCTTACATTTTCGAAGTTGCACAGGGCGCAACCACAAAACCCGTCAGGTTCATGTTCGAAGAATCCATCTTCGTGCTTGATGGCGAAGGCGAAACGACTGTGTGGCACGAGAATCGACCGAAGCAAACTTTCAAGTGGCAAAAGAACACACTGTTCTCGCCTCCGCTAAACACCTGGCGCATGCACAAAAGCACTGGCGCCGGAGGCGCCCGTCTGATTTCAGTTACCGACTTGCCGTTGACGATGGACCTCTATCACAACGCAGATTTCATCTTTGACAACGAGTTCGTCTTTAGAGATCGATATAACAACCAGCCGGATTACTTCACCACCAACGAATCCAAGATGCGCATCGCCGGAAGCGCTGCAACATTTGGCGAAGGTGAAAAGGGCGCCGTCGGCGTGCTTGATACCGGTCTCATTCCCGATATCAACACAATTCAACTTTTTGCTGCAAAGTCTCGCGGAATAAAGAACAAGAGCGCCGAAGTGATCCTTTCTGACAATTCAATGCAATCTCATGTTTCAGAATTCGAGACAGGAACGTACAAACGCGCGCATCGCCACGGACCCGGCTCTCACGTACTCGTGCTGGGCGGGATGGGTTACAGCCTGATGTGGACCGACGTCCCCCAGTACTCGAAGGCGCCGAAAAAGATTCGTGTCGACTGGAAAGAGGGAACTTTGTTTGTGCCACCCGATCGTTGGTTCCACCAACACTTCAATGCCGGCGGTACGGCAGCCAAGTACATGGCAACGACATGGATCGGAGGGAAGTACTGGGTCAAGGGAATGGCGGGCGGAGGACGAACACATCGGTTGAACACCATCAGCTTTCATCAGGGAGGCAACATGGTGGATTACAACGATGAGGATCCGGTGATTAAAGAAATCTTCGCGGGCGAACTTAAGAAACACGGCGTGGAAATGAAGATGCCAACATAGCAAACACGTCGCTTTTTGTATCCCACGTGTAAAGGAAAAAGGACTACACGCGTGACAGACATGAAAGAATGGGTAAAAGATTTTCTAAGCGGCAACATCTCGCGGCGTGAATTTGTCGAACGCGCAGCAACGGGCGGCCTTAGCTTGTTTGCGACTACTTCCCTTTTGAGTAGCCGCGCGCGGGCTGAAAATCGATATCGTACCGCCAGTGACGGAGACGATCACACCAACACGCATCATCACCATCACGGTGAGCAGCGCGGTGTGGAACCCCCACAACGTCGCACCTGGAATCAGACGAACGTTAATCCCTGGGAAGAATGGCTCAAACAGGAAAACCTACCTGTGTACCGGGATTACTACATTCGCGATCTGCGC
The DNA here is from genome assembly GCA_046727215.1 of Acidobacteriota bacterium. Taxonomy (GTDB): domain Bacteria; phylum Acidobacteriota; class Blastocatellia; order Pyrinomonadales; family Pyrinomonadaceae; genus PSRF01. The sequence goes on along the minus strand of JBKPCC010000011.1, from coordinate 50,670 downwards.
CAAGCCGAACTTAAACCCTGGAAGCGATTGGGACCTGGTATTCAGGGAGCGTATGTCGACCTGGTCGGAGGTGAAGGCATTAACGCCGGATACATCTGTGAACTCCTACCAGGCCAGCAGACGGTTGCGCAACGGTACCTCTTCGAGGAAGTGCTATACGTTCTGAGTGGTCAAGGCGAGAGCGTGATCTGGAATCCTGGGAGCACGACGAAAAGAACGGTGCGCTGGAAAGCCGGCAGTGTGCTCTCTCCGCCATTGAATGTATGGCGCCAGCATTTCAATCGAGGCAACTTGCCCGCGCGGTTTCTGGTAATGACGAATGCGCCAGTTGTAATCGACCTATTTCACAACCTGGACTTCGTTTTCAACAACGACTATGCGTTTCGCGAACGCTACGATGGAGAAGCTGATTACTTTGCCGCCACTAACGACAATGTTCATCACAAAGACACCACAGCAGAAGAGAGCGAGCAGGCCAGAGGCGTCGATACGTGGGACAGTGGCTTCGTGCCAGATGCCCGTGAATTGGCGTTGCGTGAAAGCAAGGAGCGCGGTGCCGGCAACTACCGTATCGAGCTCCAACTCGCAGATAACACAATGCAGGCGCATATATCCGAATTCGAAACCGGCACTTACAAAAAGGCCCATCGTCACGGTCCGGGTTCTCATGTGGTAATGCTCAACGGGCGTGGTTACACACTTATGTGGAAAGGCACGTTGAAGTATTCCGATGCACCAGGCGCGACTCAGAAGCGTATCGATTGGGTGGAGGGGAGTTTATTTGTGCCACCGGACGGATGGTTTCATCAGCACTTCAATACCGGGCCCGATCCCGCGCGCTACATCGCACCGACGTGGGGCGGCGATGGTAAATGGTTCATGCGTTCGCTTGGTGGCGGCGGCCGCACGCATCGACTTGGCAAAACGAGCACACGTAAAGGCGGCAACCTGATCGAATACGAAGACGAAGATCCGGCGATCAGGGAAATTTTTGAGTCAGAGTTGAAGAAGAACGGCGTCGAAGTGCGAATGCCGAAGAGGAAGTAGCTGAAGGTGGTTCAAGACTATGAAACAACTCTTAGATGACCTTTTTACAGGCACCGTTTCGCGTCGCAGATTCATTGAGCGCGTGTCGGTTGCGGGACTGACATTCCCACTGCTCGGGAGTACCTTATTTGAGACGGTGCAGGCTCAGAGTGCGAAAAAGTCCAGACCAAAACCGCAGCCTGAAACCGTTCAAGAGGAGAATCCGGTTTATAGTCCCGCCAACATAGGGGGCGGCGGGCGTATCGAACGGAACTTCTATCGCGACTGGGCCAAGCACACAAAGATCCCAAAACATGACAACCCGTATTCGGTATTTGACGTGGTGACACTTGAAGTACTTCCGTGGCCTGAGATCGAAGGCCGCGGCATGTATCTTAACTTTACCGGGAACGTCCACATGGATGGAGCGATCTTCGAGATTGCGCCGGGCAAGGCACTCGCTCCGCGTAAGAACTTTTTCGAACAGGTTTTCATCGGCTTAAGTGGTAACGGCTACACGCTTTTTGGGGAGGGCCCGCAAAAAAATAAAGTTGAGTGGGGTCAAGGGAGTCTGTTCGCCGGCCCGCTCAACGTAATGCACCGCCACTACAATGGTGGCTCCAAGCCTGCGCGCCTCCTGGCCATCACGAGCTTTCCTTTCATGCTCCAGGTCTTTGGTAACCTCGGATTGATTGAGAATCTCGACTTTCAATTCAAAGATCGATATCGCGGTGACTCAGATTACTTCACCAAAACCGAGCGCGTGCGGAAGCGCTGGGATAAAACTAATTTCGTTAAAGATATTCGCAGCTCTGAAGTCGTGCCGTGGCCTGAACGCGGCGGAGAAAATGCCAGCATCTTCTGGGATATGTCCGGTAACACGATTCTCGAACCGCATATGTCCGAGTTTGAAGTTGGTGGCTACAAGCTCGGCCATCGCCATCCGTACGAAGCAATAATCCTGACGCTCAATGGCACCGGTTTTTCGCTCGCTGGTAAAGAAAGCCTGAAAGAATCCGATTCGGTAAAGATCGACTGGAAGGCAGGCTCGATCGTTTCGCCGCCTTACTTCTGGTTTCACCAGCATTTCAATACCGGCACAGTCAAAGCGCGCTACTTCGCGATGACGGAAGGGGATTTTCCTAAACGACTCGGCATCCCACTGCAAGTCGAACAAATTGAGGCAGACCGTGAAGACCCCGGCATCCAGAAGCGTTTTGAGGAAGAATTGAGAAAGACCGCGGCGGCGAAGTCGCGGGCCGGGATGCATCAGCACGACGACTCCCATGACCATCCGGACCATGGTGGCATTATGTTTGCCGAGCGCGATTGGAAAAGAAGGTTGATCTGAATAGGACTTTGAGACTTCATGTCGCGCTCGTTGGGCAGAACATTAAACGATGAGCTACGCGTAAGACTCAGTGGAGAAGATCTCTCACGGTGGGCCAACAAAGTGATTCTCATCGTTACTGTGGATGAGCATGGCTGTCCGCATCCTGCGATGCTTAGTTATTTCGAGCTGGTGATGAAGGACCCCCACAACATCAGAATGGCTATGTTTAAGAACAGCAACACAACTGAATACATTCGGCGCAATGGCAAAGCCACGATTTCAATTATCGATGAGCGCCTCGCTTATTACATCAAAGGCAACGCTCGCGAGTTAAGACGGGAGATGCGGTGTGCGCCTCATAATTCAAAGCTCAATCTCGAAATTGAAGCAGTGCTCGCCGATGCAGCCAACGAAGAATTAGAGCCGGGGGCTTATGTTTCGAGTGGGGTCACTTACCGGAGTCTTAATCTGAACGAACAACTATTAAAGGCGAAGGAAATACTCGCCGAACTACTGCTGGATGAACATTACGAAGGCTGAACGTTACAACCGCGTTTTCGCCCTAACGGAATGTATCGAAAAGGAAACAGTTCCGGAATGAATGAAGCAAAACCAACCAGACTAATAGTGGGAATTACGGGGGCTACGGGCACAATCTTCGGGGTCCGTCTGCTGCAAATGCTGCATGGCTCAGGCATTGAGACACATACGGTTATGAGCAAGTGGGGCGCACGTACGCTCGTCCACGAGACTCAACATACAGTCGAAGAGATCCAGAATCTGGCGACGCACAATTACCCGGTCGGGGACCAGGGAGCGGCGATCTCCAGCGGTTCATTCATCACTCTTGGCATGGTGATCGTTCCCTGCAGCATGAAAACTCTCGCGGCCATTGCGTGCGGATTTGCCGATAATCTTATCCATCGAGCCGCGGATGTGATCTTGAAGGAAAGGCGCAAACTCGTCTTGGTGGTTCGTGAATCGCCGCTGCATGACATACATCTCGAGAATATGTTGAAGCTTTCACGCATGGGAGTCGTCATCCTGCCGCCGGTTCCTGCTTTCTACAATCATCCGCAAAACCTCGATGACATGATTAACCATGTGACGATGCGAGTTTTGGACCAATTCGACATTCACCTGGATGTGATGAACCGATGGGACGGAACAATGCTTACGAACATAAAACATGTCGATAAGCAATAAGAGTTCAGCTAAGCCGCTATGAGCTTACTGGAAAGAAACCTTGAGAACGGTAGCGGGCGACAACTCGCAGGTTCGCCGAACAGCCGACGGCGTTCCGAAGCGAATGACGCTCTGGCGCACGTCAGGATCGTGGAGTTCGGAGCCTACGCTGCAGGACCGGGCATCAGCAAATATCTGGCGAACTTTGGCGCGCGCGTGGTCCATGTCGAGTCGCAAAAGCGACCAGACGGTTTCCGCCTGCAATATCCACCGTTCAAGGATGGTGAAGTCGGAATCAATCGCTCCGGTTGTTTTGCCTTCTTCAACGATTCGAAACATGGTGTCACGCTCGATTTAAAAAACCGCGCGGGACTCGAACTCGCTTATCGATTGGTTGAATGGTCGGACATTGTAATCGAGAACATGCGTCCAGGAGTTATGTCTCGGTTGGGTCTGGGTTATGAAGACCTGAATAAACGTAACCCAAAGTTGATCATGTTGAGCACTAGCAACATGGGCCAGACTGGCCCTCATGCGACGCATCCTGGTTTCGGGTCGCAACTTTCTTCGTTGAGCGGATTCACCCATTTGATTGGAGAGCCGGACGGTCCGCCATACTTTCTGTACGGACCATACATAGATTTCATCGCCGTCGCTTTTGGCGGAATTGCTGTTTTGGCAGCTCTGGACCATCGGCGCCGCACCGACGCGGGCGCATACATCGATTTATCACAGTACGAAACCGGCGTTCAGTTTATCAGTAGCGCTGTTCTTGATTGCACGGTCAACGGTGTTGTAGCAAATCGCAATGGCAATCGTGATCCGCTGGCAGTGCCACACGGCTGTTACCCGTGCAAGGACAATGAATGGTGCGTCATCAGTTGTTGGGACGAGGGGGAATGGGAGCGTTTCTGCCGGGCCTCAGACAAAGGATGGTTATCAGATTCTCGATTCTCCGACGCCACAAGAAGAAAAGAACACGAAAAAGAGTTGAACCAGCTGATTGCTGACTGGACCTGTGAGCAACAAGCAGAACATCTCATGTGGCGCCTGCAAAGCCGTCGGGTGCACAGTGCGAAAGTTAACGCGGTGCGGGATCTCTTTAGGGATCCTCAATTAGCTTTTCGAAATGTATGGCAACAACAACGGCATGAGGAAATGGGTGACAACACGTACCGAATGACGTCGTACGAATTGAGCGAAACGCCAGGCGCGGTGCGTCGCGCGGCCCCATGTTTGGGCGCCGATAATGAAGAAGTGTTTCAAGCATGGCTGGGTTTATCACCTGCGGAGTATGAGAATTTTGCGAAGGAAGGCGCATTTTCGTAATTGAGCGTAAAACTAGAACACAGGAGCTAAATCATGGCGACAGTAATTGCCGAAGAAACTAACAAGGAAGTAAGCAAGAACATCACTTCCTTGCGCTCAGCCCTGGACTGGCTGGAAAGACAGGGTGATTTGTTGACAACCGATGTTGAAGTCGATCCTGATCTGGAGATCACTGGTGTGCAGAAACATTTAGACGGCGGTCCAGTGGTGCTTTTCAATCGGGTAAAAGGAAAACCACATGTTCGCGCAATCACCAATCTGATGGCAGACATGAACGTCGTCGATAAGTTGTTCGGCTATACCACTCCGCAAGAGCGAACTCGCAGAATCGCTGACGCCATGACGCACCCGCTTGCGCCAGTTGAAATCTCACCGCATGAAGCTCCATGTCAGGAAGAAGTAATTACCGACGATCTGGACGTAAATAAGTACATCACAGCGATTCGACATACGGCTTTGGAATCAGAACTTACGATCGGGAGCGGCATCAGTTGTGTCATTGGAGAATACTTCAAAGGCGGCAGTCACATCGGCTATAACCGGATGAATTTTCGCTGGGGGAACGTCGGCACGTTTCAGGCGTCGCCTGGCTCTCACATGTGGCAGGTCATTACTGAGCATTATAAAGATGAAAAGCCAATTCCATTGACCATGTGCTTTGGTGTCCCTCCGGCTTGCACGTTGGTTGCTGGCGGCGGTTTTGATTATGTGATTTTGCCAAAAGGCTCGGATGAAGTAGGCGTCGCCGGCGCAATTCAGGGTTCGCCAGTGAAAATCGTCAAAGCTCGTACAGTCGACGCTTTTGCGATCGCAGAGTCTGAGTATGTTCTTGAGGGCTATTTATATCCGCGAGACAAGCGCTACGAAACCGCTGAGGCTGAACGGGCCGACACTCAAGGCAAATATTTTTTCCATCCTGAATGGGCCGGCTACATGGGTAAAGCGTACAAAGCTCCGACCTTTCATGTCACCGCCATAACGATGCGGAGGCGCGAATCGCGTCCGCTAATCTATCTGCTCGGCGTACACATGCTTGATTGTAACAACATCGACACTACGTTGCGCGAGTCAGCGATTTACGAATTGTGCGAAAGACTTCAACCCGGAATCATTCAGGATGTGCACATTCCGTACTGCATGACGGATTGGGGCGGCTGCATTATTCAGGTAAAGAAACGAAATAAGATCGAAGAAGGCTGGCAACGAAATTTCCTGGCTGCAATTCTTGCTTGCAACCAGGGGATGCGCCTGGCAATAGCCGAAAGTCCGGACATTGACATCTACAGCATGGATGACATCGTATGGTCGCTGACCACTCGCGTGAACCCTCACACCGATATCATTAATCCCCTTCCCGGAGGCATTGGGCAGACTTTTCAGCCACAGGAACGAATGACCGCCGGCGAGAAGGAATGGACGGCTTCGAACACTCGCTTCGAAGGCGGCATGGGTATCGATGCCACAGTGCCATTCGGTTACGAGCAGGACTTTCATCGTCCAGTGTATCCAATCGACAAAGTTGACCCCTTGAAATTCTTCTCCCAGGCGGATCTGGATCGCGCGAAAGAGCGGATGCACGGTTGGGTAAAAGTGCTGGCGCGAACCGGACGATGAAAAGCATTTGCCGATTTTCGATTTGCCGATTGTCGATTTGTCTGGGAATCTCTATTTCCTATAGGACCGATTAGCACGGAGAGCATTTACAAAGCTGGTAATTCGCAATTCGAAATTGATTATGTTACTCGCTCCATATCGCGTTCTTGACCTGACAGACCCTCTCGGATTCTTGACCGGGAAGATCTTCGGCGATCTCGGTGCCGATGTAATCAAAATCGAGCCGCCCGGCGGAGACGAAGCGCGACGCCTTCCGCCTCTTATGAAAAATGGCAACGGTTCTGCGCAAAGCATTTACTGGCTGGCCCATAATGTAAATAAACGCGGGATCACTCTCAACGTGCAAAGCGAAAAGGGCGGGGCAATTCTTAGTCAACTCGCGAGCGACTGCGACTTCATCTTCACCAGTGGAGCTAGCGGAACACTCACCGAGTTCGCCGTTGATTATGAATACTTACAACGGAAAAACGCGAAACTGATCATTGTTTCTATCTCGCCCTTTGGACAGGAAGGACCGTACAAGGGCCTGAGGGGTTCGGATTTGGAAATCATGGCGCTGAGCGGCGCAATGTCGCTCGCCGGCGAACGAAGTGGCGAGCCCATGCGCGTATCAGTTCCGCAAGCCGCGATGTGGGTCGGCGCCGAAGCTGCAATGGGCGCACTAACGGCGCTTGCATATCGCTCGATCACAGGACGCGGCCAGCGCGTTGATGTGTCTGCGCAGGTAGCAGTAATGGCTGCCTTGGCTCATGCACCGGCATTCTGGGACCTTAACCGCGTTAACCCTGAAAGGGCTGGCGTGTTTGTGACAGGCCGGAGCGTTAACGAAGTGAAGATGCGAGTCATGTGGCGCTGCAAAGATGGATGGATCAATTTCATCATCTACGGCGGAGCCGCAGGGCGCCACACAAACGAGCAACTCGTCGCCTGGATGGACGAGAAGGGTGTCGCGCCCGAATGGCTGAAGCGGATCGATTGGAGTTCGTTTGCTGTCACAAACATCACGCAAGCAGAGGTTGACAGACTTGAAGAGCCAATCGGCAACTTTTTTGCCTCCCTGACTAAAGATGAATTCCTTGAAGGCTCGCTGAAACGTGAGATGCTTGGCTACCCAGTTGCGACTGTTGAAGACATTTCTCGCAACTCGCAGCTGGAGGCACGCAAGTTTTGGGAAAATGTGAAGGATCCCAGTTCCGGCAAAAATCTGAGATATCCTGGAGGCTTCGCGATCTTTAATTCACAACGATTGCAAATCAGGCTCGCGGCACCCCAAGTCGGTGAGCATAACGACGAAGTCTATTCGAAAGAACTGCGATTGAGCTCAAAGGAAATAGCGGATCTTCAATCCGAGCATGTGATTTGAAGATCGTTCGAAGGCCATAAGGCTTGCCGCAACGGAACACCGCAGTTAGTCATCGGTGATGAATTTGATTCCACGACTTTTAATGTCGGAGCTCGACCCCGAGCTTGCCAAAGTGCTACGTCCGAGAGTCGAGCGTCTGAATTATCTGGGCGAGTTTTTTCAATGCACGGGTCATCAACCCCAGGCACTGATCTCTTTTTACAACCTTACAGAAAATCTGAAAGAGGCTTTGCCCGACAACTTGACAGAACTCGTGGCACTGACCATCGCCGCGAGGTTGGATAACGCCTATGAGCGAGTGCAACATGAATCGTTAGCGCTGAAACTCGGCTTTAACGAAACCTGGATACGCGAAGTGTTATCGCTTAAACCAACATTACAGCAGCATCTTTCAGCGCAGGAAATCCGCGTACAGCAGCTTGCGATCGCTGTGGTTGAACGGCACGGTAAGAGAACCAAAGCGGAACTGCGGGAAGTAGTTGATGTAATAGGCCACGCCCAAACGGTTGCAGTGTTGATGCTAATTGGCCGTTATGTAATGCACTCACTGATCGCAAACTGTCTCGAGCTCGAGCCCCCAGTCAGTTCACCATTGGGGCTGGAGAGCTCTTAGACGCCGCTGCTTAAATGCCGCGTTCGCGTACTAAGAATATGTCCGACTTTGCTCCTCTTTGGATTTCCGAAGCTGACGTCGTCGCCATGATGGACATGGGCGAGGCAATCATGGCGCTGGAAAAGGGTTTACTAGCGGAAGCTCGAGGCGATGCCGTCAACATGGTGAAAACGCATGTGGCGTGGGGAGAAGCCGCAACCCTTCACGCCATCGGCGCTGTTTTTCCAAAGGAGAAGTTTGCGGGAACGAAAACCTGGACACATACCAGAGGCGGCGCTACGCCGTTGCTGATTCTGTTTGACAGCGAAACCGGCTCACTAAAAGCCGTTATCGAGGCGTTCGCGCTTGGCCAGTTGCGAACGGCCGGTGCTTCCGGTGCAGCAACTGATCGGTTGGCATCAAAGGACGCTGATGAGTTTGCAATGATAGGTACGGGCAAGCAGGCAATCACACAGGTTGCAGCGGTGATGGCTGTGCGTCCGGTGAAACGCGTGCGGGTCTTTAGTCCGAATCAGACACACCGAGATCAGTTCGCGGATCGGGTGAGAAAAGAATTCGACGTTGACACCATTTGTGCGCGCAGTGTTCCTGAAGCAGTTGCTGGTGCACCAATCATTACAGTTGCTACGCGCGCAACTGAACCCATTATCACAGGCGCGATGGTAATCAAGGGTGCACATATCAACGCAATCGGCGCAATTCTTCCGAGTCGTGCGGAAATAGCCTCAGATGTCCTGAGTCGCTGCACTCAGATCGTGGCGGACAGTGTGCCTCAGGCGCGGAAGCTTGCCCGAGAGTTGATCAACTACTTTGGAGCGCAGGATCAGGAAGGATGGAAGCAAGTGCGGACTCTGTCGAACCTCGTTGCTCATGGCGAATCGCGACGCCACAACGACGATCTGACGCTGTTCAAGTCTTTGGGAATGGGCATTTCTGATCTTGCTTTAGGAATCGGCGTTTACGAAAAGGCGCGAGCGAAAGGTTTTGGCAAAGAGTTTGCTCATCCCGAAAAAGTGACGCCAAGGCTGCGCGCCGCCCGACCAGTGAGCAAGTAATCTTTTGCTCAGCGATTGATTGCGGAAAAAGGGAGTTTGTCTTAGCAGGAAGCTGAATCAGATGGAATTACATAGATTTATAGACCGAACCGGCGAAGTAAAAGGGCCACTTCAACTAATCCCGCCGGTTGTCGTAAAGAAATGCGAGATCGATGCAGAAATTGTCCGGCTTGCAAGCTTTCCGACGCCCGTAAATGGCCGCCGCGAGTCGACACTTGCGCATTCTCAGACGGGCGTTGGAGATGGATTGGCTTACTCGATCGGCGTTTCTATTTGCGTACTAAAGCCTGGAGAGAGCACCAAGCCAAGACGTCATAACGCTTCTCTCGTAGATTTCTGCATTCAGGGTGGCGGATATACAAATATCGACAACAAACGAATTCAGTATAAAAAATATGACATATGGACCACTCCGCCGTGGTCAGTCTTCCAACACGTCAATGACACCGATGAGCTGCAGGTGCGCCTCAGTTATAGCAACGCCCCATTACTTGAAAAATTGCATGTGTATATCGTGGACGATAACCCTCACAGTCTGGAAGAAAGCGAAGGCACGATAGCTGATCGAGACTTTGACCCGTCCAAAATAAGTCCTTTCGGCACCGTTCGACTGAGTAAAGACGGTCCCTATTTGATGCCTTACGAAAAGTTGATTAATCCCGACTTCATTGAGGTTCGTCCACTCCACTGGCCGTGGGAAAAAGTGAAAGCAGAGCTGGACAAGCTGAAGGGTTTAGGGAAGAGCTACGTTGGTCGCCGGCTCTATCTAATGTACGACCCAGCTACTGGTCGGACTAACGGAACGACGCACACTTTTTTTGCAACTATAACCATTCGTCCAAAGAATATTGTCGACCGTCCACACCGGCACGTGTCAGCTGCCGTTAACTATTATTTTCAGGGCAAGGGCTACAGCACTGTAGAAGGAAAGCGATATGAATGGGAGGCGGGAGATTTGATGTTGAGTGCTCCTGGCTGGGCAATTCACAACCATGCGTCAAAGGACGAAGATGTTTACGAATTGACTATCCAGGATCAGCCAATGCACCTCGCGTTGGGATCTCTAATTTGGCAAGAAGACTTGACATCTGAACCAAGACTTCTCGGTCTATCAACTGGTTTTTCAACTAACCGCAATAGTACGTCGGGTGAGCGCCGCTCCGAGTAGACATAAAATAGTCAAATGTCATGATGGGCCTGAACCAAAATTTTCTACGTGGATCGTACACTCCGTTGGTAACACCCTTTCGTAGTGGAAGGGTCGACTTTGAAAAATTCGCTTCGTTAGTGGACACGCAGGTGCGGGAAGGCTCTCACGGTATAGTTGTAACCGGGACGACAGGTGAACCGAGCAGTCTTACTATGGAGGAACGATCCGATTTAGTTAGGATCGCAGTTGAAACGGTATCTAAACGAATACCGGTGGTGGCGGCGACAGGATCACAATCATTTGCTGAAACCACGGACTTAACCGGAAACGCTGAAAGGGCCGGCGCTGACGCGGTACTGGTTGTAACTCCCTATTACAGCAAACCCCCGCAGCGCGGGCTCGTCGAATACTTCGTTGAGATTGGTAAGCGGACGAGTTTGCCGCTGATGATTTACCACATTCCTGGTCGTGCTGCAGTCTCGATCACGCCGGGTACGGTCGCTCAGATTGCCGAGCAGCTTCCGAATCTTGTCGGCTTGAAACACGCGGCGAACGATCTTGAATTCCTCACCGAGACACTCGCATTGGTGGGGAAAGATTTTCGCATCTTTTGCGGTCTCGAGGCGCTTAGTCTGCCCATGCTCGTAATAGGCGCAGCGGGTGTTATGAATGCAGCGGCTAATCTCGCTCCGGCGCGTATTGGTGCACTGTGCGAAACAGTCGATCGGGGTGAACTTGCAGAAGCGCGACGATTGCACTTTGAGCTTTTTGAACTCAATCAAGCTATTTTTCTGGACACGAATCCTATTCCGTTGAAGTACATGATGTGGCGAATAGGGTTGCTCGAGACTGCTGAGGTTCGCCTCCCGTTAGCGATGTTGACTGATGAATACGCCAGAAGGCTCGACAAGATATTGGAGCGTGCAGGGCTACTCGATGCGAAACGTCCGGTCCCTGCTTAGATTTTGCGATGATGGGGGATTGGCAAAAAATTTGATTGACATCAAGGTCAGTCTAGTGGAGCGTTTGTTCCCAGGACCACGACAAACCGAATGTTTGAACCAGTAAAAAATCAACGAATTTCCGACGAGATCTTACGCCAGATCAGAGATGCTGTCTTAAGTGGTAAGTTTCAGGTCGGCGACCGCCTGCCGAATGAACGTGCACTGGCTGAGCAGTTTGCCGCTAGTCGCACTTCGGTGCGTGAAGCTCTGCGCGGTCTGGAACAAACCGGAGTGATCTACATCAAAAAGGGTATCTACGGCGGTGTCTTTGTAGCCGACCTCGATCATCGCCTGGTCAGTCGTTCATTTCAGACATTGCTGCAACTGCGCAAAGTTACAATGGATAATATTGTCGAAGCCAGGTTGATATTTGAACCGGAAGCTGCTCGTCTCGCAGCGCAGCGTGCGCAACCAAAAGATCTGGAAGAGATGAAGCAGGTGATAGACAAAATGTCTGGCGCAGTGGAGACTGGAGAACTGCCACAGTCCTTTGATTTGAAATTCCACAAATTAATAGCGCGCGCAGCGCGAAATCCGATCCTGGAAATGCTCTCTGACTCAATGCTCGAGGTGGCGTCTCAGGTCATCACGGACCTTCATCCGTCGATTGACGTTCTCAAACACGTCGTAGAGCGACACCGTGAGGTTTTTGAAGCCGTTCGAAAGAGAGACGGTGACCTCGCCTTTTTCGTAATGTCGAATCACATCATCGATGTCAAAAATCGTCTCTCTCAGCATTCCGAACTTGTTAATCGGAAGAGGAAATCGAAACGGAAGACGTGAGTCTGGACTCCTGTGAGTTGACATTACCAGGTCAATAGCTTCGCGTTAGCGCGCATAGAATCCTTTTTCAGTATTCGGCGAACGCGTCGTCGGGATAACAATACAGCCAACGCTCACCAGGTTCGGCTGAAGCAATGACCGGATGTGCCGTCGCATGGGCATGTTTTGTCGCATGACGATTTGGTGAACTGTCACAACACAGTGTCTCATCGCATGTTTGACAGGTTCGCAAATGGACCCACTGATCACCGATTTTTACACATTCTTCACATTCGTAACGTTTCGGACGTTTGATTGAATGAATCGAACTGATATGAACGCAACTTTCAGTCATTGAACAGACCCCGAAGGTTCACTCGTTTACTGTTCACCTTATTATGCCCCTGTATGCCGTATCGATCTATGGTGCCTAGAAGACATATAGGACCTATTTTTAATGTTTTAGATGATAGGGAACGTTTGTAACGATTACGCCTTCCTTGAACAGTAGCGCCGCCTTCAACGTAAGTGAACTTTGATTATGTAATAGATGTTGCCACCACTTTGCGGGCACGAACTCCGGGACAACGATTGTTACCAAGTCATCCTTGTGATCTCGTTCGATGCGATCTATGTATCGCAAAAGCGGCCGCGTTAATGCTCGATAGGGAGATGCCAAAACTACTAATTCAATGTCACCGGCGAATTTTTTCCACTTCTCACGCAAGGCTCTAGTGGCTTCCTCATCCAGATCGACATACACTGCTGTAACATGATCGGGCGCAATTGACCTCGCGTATTCCAAGGCACGCATTACACCACGATGGATTCCTGATATTGGAACTATCACTTCATGTCGAATCGGACGTACCGGTTCGAGACCTTCCATCGTTAATTGTCTCGCCACTTCGTCATAATGTCGGTGAACTTTGCGAAACATCAGGACGAGGAGAGGTATGAGAAATACCACTATCCAGGCGCCGTGAATGAACTTGGTAATAATCAGTACCACCAGAACAATGAGAGTTGCGATCGCGCCCACTCCATTAATCGCAATTGACTTCCTCCAATGGGACCGCTGCTTTCGCAAGTCAGCAATATCCTCGGGGTTGAGACCGGCAACGCGTTCGGGAGTTATGCTGAGATGTATGTCATCCAGCTTTGCTCCCTCCTCAGATATATGATGTGAGTAATTTGCTTTTGAAGAGGTCAACCCATTGTTCGTTTGCCCGGGGCGTTCTCTCCTTATGCGTTCGGCACGCCCTTCTTTCGACCAATGACGGACCATCCCGCTCTGTGACAGCGTGAAAGATAGGAATACGCCAACGGCGTACAACGGAATCAATCGACTGGTATCACCGGCAAAGGCAACAACGAGAACACTCGAGAAGATCGCGAGGATGATGATGCCGTTTGAAAACACGAGTCGATCACCGCGATTCGCGAACTGCCGCGGGAGAAATCGATCGCGAGCCAAAAGACTTGAAAGACGTGGAAAATCCGCAAATGAGGTGTTCGCCGCAAGAACTAAGATCAGTGCCGTAGTGCCCTGGATCAGGTAATAAAACCACCCCATACCATTTGTAAAAATAGTACGAGCAAACTGCGAGATTACGGTTTCGTTCTCGTGCGGCTGCACTCCATACAGATATGCCATCACGCTTGTGCCGATAAACATGGTCCCAAGTAGAGCGGCCATAACCGTCAAAGTGGTCGCGGCATTTCTTGCTTCAGGCGCTTTAAATGCAGGAATTCCATTTGAGATTGCTTCGGTACCAGTCAACGCCACACACCCATTCGAGAATGCGCCCAACAGCAAAAACCACGATAGAGGCTGAACGTGATAACCCTCCGCCAGCTTTAGGTTTTCGCCGGTAACAGGCACCGTGCTTGGATCTATGAAGTAATGGATGATCCCGTAGCCAATCATGAACAGAAAACTGATGACAAAGGCATAGGTCGGACCAGCGAATAACGCCCCAGACTCACGCACGCCTCGTAGATTAGCTACCGCAATGAAGGCAATGAGGAACAGACACAGAAACACCTTGTGATCATTGAGCCACGCGAAGCGCGTGCCTTGCGCAGCAGACGTGATAGCCGCCACCCCTGCTGAGATGGATACAGAAACCGTTAAAACATAATCGACCAGCAGTGCGGCAGCCGCGACAAGGCCGGCTGTGACCCCCAGATTGTCCTTCGCCACGATATATGCGCCACCGCCGGAAGGATACGCGTGAATAGTTTGCCGGTAGCTCGTCGCAACAATTGCCAAGACGAGTGCGATTACTACGGAAATAGGAACCACATAGTGGTAGGCGTAAGTTTGACCAGCTGCTGCCGCGACCGCGAGCACGAGCAGAATTTCTTCTGTCGCATATGCCGTTGATGAAAGTGCATCGGAAGCGAAAACAGCCAGGCCGGTTTTTTTCGAAAGGCGTTCATGAATGGCTTGTTCAGTTCGCTTCGCTCTGCCAACGAGCAGGCGTTTTATGCTCATTACCAATGTATGTTTTCCCCCGAAACGTTATTAAGCTCGTGACCCGATAAATATGTGCTACTCATTCCGTTCCCAACGTGCCGCAACATCTAATTCTTCCCTACTGAGATCGCCCAACTTTAGTCTTTGATCCGGAAAACGGCCCTCGTTCCACAGGTAGGTCGCCAGCTCACGCTCTGCGCGATAAGTCCAAAATGAATTTTCAGGCGGTAGCGAACGACGCGTTATGCGTTCGGCATATGCCACCACGTCATTTGGGATTTCCACAATCACTTCTCGTTCCCAACCACGTGGGTTCTTGACTTTAAAACGGCGTTCACTCGGTTCCGTTGATTTCAGATCTTCCTCCTCAGTTGGTCGCAGTATTTCGAAACCGTTCATTGTAATCGTATGAATTACAGCACGCGCCGGCGCTTCGGAAGATGGTGCCTCCGTCTCAATCACCGTTGGACCACGCCTTTTCTTTTTCGAAAGGGCTGCACTTACAGCGTCACGCAGGATCTCGGGAGTCATCGGCTTACGAACAAAGTCAGTCGCACCCAATTTCATCGCATCAACGGCGAGTTCAATTGAAGCGTAAGCGGTTATCATGACGACGGAAGTTTCCAACCTGCGATCGTTAATTTCACGAAGTACGCCCAGACCATCCAAGCCCGGCATTCTCTGGTCCAGCAGAACAACATCCCACGTTGAATCTGCACCGAACATATCCAGAGCTTCAGTTCCCGTCGGCGCCTCACCGACCTCGTATCCTGCTGCTTCGAGAGTAAAACGCATCATCCGACGAATATGCTCTTCGTCGTCAACAATCAGAATGCGTTTGTTCATTTTTCCTCCGTTCCCCTGCGAACTTCTCGAGTGCATCGGAGGCCGCGCTTTTCAGTACCAGCTTTCCGCTTCCAGGAACATTCCCGTCGTTCCATATAAAGTCACTGAGAAATTGTTGCGCTTGTTCTGTCCAAAAAGTGTCTTCGATCTGGCGATCATGCACGGCCTGTTCCACCGCAGCGATAGCCTCGTCCAAAATCTCTATTACGACAGGCCGTTCGTCACCATGCGGTCCTTTTACTAAAAACCTTCGCTTGTTTCGCTTGTCCGGCAGCACAGTCGATTCATCGGCAACGATCGTGAAACCATTAAGTGTCACAGTTCTGGGCAGTTGTTGCTGATGCTTTTGAGCTGCAACGTATGCTAGTTTGTCTTGCCTTTTCCTGAGTGCGGCCGCGACTGCGTTCCGAACCACCTCTGGAGTCATCGGCTTACGCAAGAAATCGGTCGCGCTGAGCTTCATCGTATCAACTGCAAGCTCAACGGAAGCGAAAGCTGTCATCATCACGACACTCGCCGAAGGTATTAACACCTTCAAACGTCGCAACACATCAGTGCCCTCCATACCCGGCATGCGCTGGTCCAACAGCACGACACTCCAGGACGCATCGCCACCGAGTAACGCGAAGGCTTCGAGTCCATCAGCAGCTTCGCTTACCTCATAACCGGTGGTCTCCAATGTGAGGCGGATCATCTCGCGAATGTTTTCCTCGTCGTCAATAATAAGTACTCGTTCAACCATAAAAGCTCACAAACTAACGTCAATCTGCGACCGGCAAAGTGAAAGTAAACGTCGAACCCCGTCCTAGCTGCGACTGAACACTTATTTGTCCACCGTGTGATTCAACGATTAACCTGGATATTGCAAGACCCAATCCCGCACCCCCAGTGGCAGCACCGGGCACCTGGACAAATTTGTCGAAGATGTGTGGCAGATACTCTTGTGGAATGCCGCTTCCCGTGTCGGACACCGAAACGGCTACGTAATGACCGCGACGTTCAGCATTGATGCTTATCTCGCCTGCTTTGGTGTAGCGAATCGCATTCTGAACGAGATTTGCCAAAATCCTTTCTATTTGTGAACGATCCGCGGTTACAGTGGGCAGATCTGACCGTGCATCGACTCGGAAAACCAATGCTTTTGTCTCGACTTGAGGTCGCAATTCGGCTGCCGCCTCAGTTATCAGATCACTAGTGTTAACCGGCGCAAGTTTAGGTTGAGTCTCGCCAGCTTCGATTCTTGACAGGTCGAGCAAATCGCGCATCAACTTATCAAGGCGCGCGCAATCGTCACGGCAGGCGCTAAGGATTTCCGTCTGTTTTTCGTTTAGCTCTCCCGCGGCGCCTTCAAGCAACAGATGAACGCCGAGCTGCACACTTGTTAGAGGTGTGCGTAACTCATGTGAGGCAGTGGCTATGAATTCTGATTTGAGCTGATCGATCTCGCGAAGGTGCGTAATATCTTCAAGCAGCGTCACGGCACCGACTAAATGCTGTTCGGCATCCCGCATGGGTGTGGTCCGCAATCGAAACGCCCGTTGAGAGCCATCCACCGCAAGTGGTAAAACCGACGATAGTCCTTCGGCAGCAACCGGTCTCTGCGACTGTAATGCCTCAGCAACAGCGCCCGCGATCCGCACATCGCGGGCAACTTCACCAACGTGCTTACCAGCGTTTTCTTTTTCTGATCCGAAAATCTCCTCTGCGGCAGGATTCAGTTTTGTGACACAACCTTCACCGTCAGTCACAATTACGGGATCGTATAGCGAGTCGATCGCGGCTTCAGTAGTCTGCTGGGCCATTAACAATTTACCCATGTCCGAACTGCGCAGTTGGCGAATACGCTCAGCCATACGATTGTATTCGGCAGCTAAGACGCCGACCTCGTCACGCGAATTCACGGCGACTTTTGCGTTCAGATCACCGCCGGCTATTCTTGCCGTTGTTGCGGTTAACTGCCGCAGCGGTTCAACGATTCGATTAGCGAGGAAAAAGGCCAGGAACAATCCAGCAACAACCAGAACACCGGCTACTAACAGAGTTCGATAAAACCACAGCTGCGCAACACCTGCAGCCGACTCTGATTTTCCCAGCATGGCGCGCTGATTAAGTTGAAGGAGGTGTTCACAATCAGCGCGAAGTTTATTGAACTGCGGCTCAAGACGGTTGAAGTACTCTTGCCGCTCTGAAACCTCTTCGCTACGATTTCCCGCTTGGCTTGCGTTCACTTTCATCATGAACGCATCAAACATTTGGTAATAGATATCCCTGTCGCGTCTGATTGACTCGATAGCTTCGGCTTCACCGATTTCGGTGATGTTGTTGGCCGCCTTTTCAAAATTTGCATCAAAGCGCGCGCGATGTTCACGAAGTTGAGTGGCCGCCTTGTCGTGCGCGCCGAGAAGTGCAAACAACGCCGCAGAGTCCTGCCGTTCAAGACTCTCTTTCATCTCCTGCGCTGCAACCACTGAGTCGTAATTGTTCGAAATGATGCGACGTGATACGCCGCCCATCTCGCGAAGCCGCCACGCACTCCACCCGCCCAACAGGACAATCGCAGCGATAAAGATCAGGTAACCGACTAGGAGTTTGACCCTTAAACTCATAGCCCTGAGTCGATTGATTCCTCCTTGAAGCTTTTCTCCTCTCGGCCCGTATTCAGGGGCACGACCTGAACAGTCGCATCTCTCACTTCGTGTAAAAACCGATTGATGATTGAGCCATGCAGCAGAATGTCCCAACGCGATCGCGACGTCTGACCGAAGACGACGTGAGTAATCCCCTCGCGTCTAGCAAAATCGATCAACGCGTCCGCTACGCGTCGGGCTTTTAACTTAACGACCTTCGCGCCTAGTTCCTCCGCAAACCTGATGTTTTCCTGCAGCGCTGCGTAATCCTGCGGTTTAATTCGTCCCATTTCTTCACTCGGTGTCTCGACGTAGACCGCATACCAATCGCTGGCCAAACGTCCCGCAATGCGGGAACCAGTGCGCAAGAGTTTCTTGGCACTACCTCGCGAAGCCATAGCTACCATCACTTTTTCGGGGATGACTGCTTGTTCAAGACCTTCGCGCTCGCGATAGTCGTGTGCTTTGCTTGCCTGATCTGTGGCCACTTGTCGCAGGGCCAGTTCACGAAGTGCCGAAAGATTTCCCTTTCGGAAGAAATTGTTGAGCGCTTGTTCGATCTTCACCACGTCGTAGATCTTCCCCTGGCGCAAACGCGTTCGTAGTGTGTCAACCGAGACGTCGACGTTTACAACCTCATCCGCGCGTCTCAAAAAGTAGTCAGGAACAGTCTCGCGTACGCGCACGCCGGTGGTCCGTGTTACAACGTCGTTCAGTGATTCGAGGTGTTGGATATTTACAGCCGTAATTACAGAAATGCCGGCGTTCAGGATATCCAGAACGTCCTGGTACCGTTTGGGATTCTTCGAACCGGGGGCGTTCGTATGAGCAAGCTCGTCGACGATGGCGATAGCAGGATGCCTGGCGATCACCGCATCGACATCCATCTCTTCGAGTGTGACACCGCGGTATTCGATTCGGCGCATCGGCACACACTCTAAATCGCCAATCATAGCTTTCGTATCTTCACGACCGTGAGGTTCGACAACAGCGACAACGATATCGGCTCCCTGCTTTTTCAGGAGGTGAGTATCTTCGAGCATCTGGTAAGTCTTCCCGACTCCGGGAGCCGCGCCGATATACACGCGCAGCCTGGCCTGCTCGCCTTTGTTGAGTTTGGCGAGTAGAGACTCGGGTGATGGCCGCTTACCGTTTTCGCTTAATTCGCGTGATTTCGTCGTTTCGTATGCCTTTCGTGAGTCACTTTCGCAGGGGATAGTTGAAGTCAAGCTCCAGATTAAGTTCCAAAACGTTCACTCTTGGTTCTCCCAGGAAACCAAATTGCCTCTCTTCCGTATGGCGCGCCACAAGAGTGCGCACATCCTGATCGCTGATGCTGCGCTCGCGCGCTACTCGCTGAACTTGAAACTCTGCGGCAGCCGGCGAAATGTGCGGATCAAGTCCGGAACCTGACGTAGTTACTATATCAACAGGCACTGGTTTCGCTGGGTTGTCAGCCTGAAGCTTTGCCACGTCCGCTTTTACCCGATCGATTAACTTCTGATTCGTTGGTCCAAGATTCGATCCTCCAGATGCGGTTGCATCATATCCGGAGGGACCCGCGGCACTCGGTCGCGAATGAAAGTAACCCGGGCTGACAAACGGCTGCCCGATGATGCGCGAGCCGATTATCGTACCATCAGCGCTTTTGATTAATTGGCCATTTGCCTGGTCAGGAAAGATTACCTGGGCCAAACCTGTAACAACCAGAGGATAGACCAGGCCAAATATGACCGTGGTCACAATCGTCATCAGAATTGCTGTAATCACGTTTTTCATTTTCTTTTCTGTTAGTGTTTGTTTCCTGTGATTTCGCGGACAAGTTGATACACTAAATCACACGAAAACTCACGAAAAACTACTAAGCCAGTCCCATCGCGTGAATGATCACGTCGATAATCTTGATTCCGATGAACGGCACAACAATTCCGCCGAGGCCATAAATCAGCAGATTGCGGCGCAGCAGTGACGCTGCACTCATTGGCTTGTATTTCACCCCTTTGAGCGCCAATGGGATTAGGGCAATGATGATTAGCGCGTTGAAGATCACTGCCGAAAGGATGGCGGATTGTGGCGTGCGGAGTCCCATTATGTTTAGTGTGTTGAGAACCGGAAAGGCTCCAGCAAACATTGCGGGAATGATTGCAAAATATTTTGCGACATCATTCGAAATTGAAAACGTGGTCAATGCGCCGCGTGTCATTAACAGTTGTTTACCAATCTCTACGATCTCGATCAGCTTTGTAGGATTCGAATCGAGATCGACCATGTTCCCGGCTTCTTTCGCCGCCTGAGTTCCCGTGTTCATTGCCACGCCGACATCTGCCTGGGCCAGAGCCGGCGCGTCATTTGTGCCGTCGCCGGTCATCGCTACCAGCTTACCACCTTCCTGTTCGCGTTTGATGAGCGCCATCTTGTCTTCTGGCGTTGCCTGCGCGAGAAAATCGTCAACACCGGCTTCGCGAGCGATCGTTGCTGCAGTAAGAGGGTTATCACCCGTGATCATCACAGTCTTAATACCCATTTGGCGCATTTGATGAAAACGTTCGACCATGCCACCCTTGATAACGTCCTTCAAATGAATGACACCGAGGGCCGTGCGATCTTCCGCAACGACCAAAGGCGTGCCGCCCTCGCGGGAAATCTTTTCCACGATGCCATTCAATTCGGCGGGCGTAGTTTTCCCAAGCGACTGGAGATACTTTTCGATCGCATCGGCGGCTCCTTTACGAACGTGACGACCATCGAAATCGACTCCTGACATTCGCGTTTGCGCGGTGAAAGGGATAAAGGTAGCTTGATGAGGTGCAATCTCCAGTCCGCGCAACCCATACTTCTGCTTGGCAAGCACCACAATTGAACGGCCCTCGGGCGTCTCGTCCGCAAGAGATGACAGCTGAGCTGCTTCTGCTAACTCTTTTTCATCTACGCCCGGAAGTGGTAAAAACTCCGCTGCTTGCCGATTGCCGAGGGTTATCGTCCCCGTCTTATCTAAAAGGAGCGTATTCACATCGCCGGCTGCTTCCACGGCCCTCCCGGACATCGCCAATACGTTGTGCTGTATCAACCGGTCCATTCCCGCAATGCCGATCGCAGAAAGCAGCCCGCCGATTGTCGTGGGAATTAAACAAACCAAAAGTGATACCAGCACAAAGATTGTTTGCCGCGCACTGGAGTAAATTGCAAAAGGCTGAAGCGTAACGACAGCCAACAGGAAGATGATTGTCAGACCGGCAAGCAGGATATTCAGCGCAATTTCGTTTGGAGTCTTTTGTCTCTCAGCGCCCTCGACAAGAGCAATCATGCGATCGATAAATGTTTCTCCTGGATTCGAAGTAATCCGTACCTTAATTTGATCCGACAAAACTCGCGTGCCGCCCGTAACGGCCGAACGATCGCCGCCAGCTTCGCGAATGACGGGCGCTGACTCGCCGGTGATCGCAGATTCATCAACCGAAGCGACGCCTTCAACGATCTCGCCATCCCCAGGAATAAACTCACCGGCCGAGACAACTACCAAATCCTCTTTTCGCAGTTGCGGTGCTGGTACATCTTCAGTGCGAGAACCTGAAATCACCCGATGCGCAATGGTTTCAGTTTTCGATTTCCGCAGGTTGTCAGCCTGCGCTTTTCCTCGTCCTTCAGCCATCGCCTCGGCGAAATTTGCGAACAGCACCGTAAACCAAAGCCACAGCGTGATCTGTAATTCAAATGCGACATTCGTTACGCCCGCAACGGGTGCAACGATTCCACGAATCAATTCCACGGTGGTCAACACACTGCCAACCTCAACGACAAACATGACCGGGTTAGCCATCATTCTGCGCGGATTGAGTTTCTTAAACGAATCCAGCATAGCGCGCTTAACGATGTGAGCGTTCCAGATAGCTTTCTTTTTTGGTTGTGTAGCCATAAACAAATTGATCCACAGACTTCGCAGATTACACAGACCAGGAGTCAGGTCCCACTCCTGCTCCCGTGCGCCTATTTCTATTCTGTGTAATCTGTGTAATCTGTGGATAGTCCATCAAAACGTCTTACCAGCCTCCATCAACAAATGCTCCACGATTGGGCCAAGACTCAGCGCGGGAAAAAACGTCAACGCGCCAACGATCACAATTACACTCACCAACAAAGTCGTGAATAGCGGCGTTGTGACCGGAAACGTACCTAAAGACGGTGGCACTATTTTCTTCGTGGCAAGGTTCCCCGCAATCGCAAGCATGGGAATGATCATGAAGAACCGTCCGACCAGCATCGCGATTCCAATCGTTGTGTTGTACCAGTAGGTATTCGCCGAAATTCCCGCGAACGCTGAGCCGTTGTTTCCCGTTCCGGACGTATACGTGTAAAGGATCTCCGATAGACCATGTGGTCCAGCGTTATTCAGTTGAGAAGTGCCGAAACCTGGGGAGACTGAAGAGATCGCGGCAAACAACAAGATGGTCAGCGGGAAAACCAACACAACAAGCATCGCCATCTTCACGTCATAGGATTCGATCTTCTTGCCGAGGTATTCAGGCGTACGGCCCACCATCAGCCCGGAAATAAAGACTGAGAGGACTACATAAATCAGAATTCCATACATGCCAGCTCCAACTCCGCCAAACACGACTTCGCTTAACATGATGTTCGACAAAGGCACCAATCCACCCAACGGCGTAAAGCTATCGTGCATTCCATTTACCGCGCCGCATGAAGCATCTGTCGTGATCGTGGCCCACAGGGTCGAGTTAGCTAATCCGAACCGAACCTCTTTGCCTTCCATGTTGCCGCCTGACTGTGCGGCGTTAGTCTGCTGGTCGACATCAGCAAGCAGTGGATTGCCTTTTGCTTCGGCCCAGTAGGAAACGAACATACCGGCAAAGAAGAGCACGGCCATCGCAGCGAACACCGCCCAGCCGTGTTTCTGTGATCCCGTTATACGTCCCAGCGTGTAGGTCAATCCTGCCGAGACGGCGAAGATAGCGAACATCTCGATCAGGTTTGTAAAAGGAGTTGGGTTTTCGAATGGATGCGCACTGTTGGCGTTGAAAAAACCGCCGCCGTTAGTACCCCACTCTTTTATGAATTCCTGAGAAGCAACCGGTCCCTGCGCAATTGTTTGTTCGGTAACGGTCTGGGTCTCTTTGACGGCGTTACCCTGCGCATCAGTAATGACATTGCCGTTGGTGTCCTTCTTATCAACTTCGATCGTTACCCGCCTGTCGACGAGTTGCGACTTATCGTAAGCCCGCAGATTCTGAGGAACACCGCCGGCAACAAGAACGAGGGCACCAACTAGACAGAACGGTAGACAGACCCAAAGACCAGCGCGAGTCATATCCACCCAGAAGTTGCCAATGGTCGCCGTCTCGCGCCGTGCAATTCCTCGAATAAATGCAATGGCGAGTGCGATGCCTACTGCCGCCGACACAAAGTTGTGGTAAGCCAGACCAGCCATCTGTGTCAGATAGCTCATCGTTACTTCGGGAACGTAGCTTTGCCAGTTTGTATTTGTCGTAAACGATGCGGCCGTATTGAATGCTGAAGCGACGAATCCTCCCGTTGCGCTCGAGCTTGAATCCACGCCAGGCAAATGCTGCGGGTTGAACGGCAGGTGTCCCTGGAAACGTTGCAGTAAATAGAGGACCAGCATCGACACGCCACTAAACAGGAGCATCGTTACAGCATATTCGGTCCACTGCATCTCACGCTTTTCGTCGACTCGCGTCAAACGATATATAAGTCGCTCAATCGGCCTCAGGACTGGATCAATAAACGTGCGCTCGCGATTGAAAACATGCGCCATAAAAATGCCGAGCGGCTTCGTCACCACCAGAATCAGCGCGAAGAAAAACAGAATTTGTAGCCAGCCATTAACCGTCATTTCAGAACTTCTCCGGGCGCAACAACGCGTATGCGAGGTAAAAGAGCAGCAGTGCTGAGACAATCAAGCTGACAATTGTTTCAATGTTCATTACTCGCTCCTATCGCAACCTCTCACAGCCACGGACATATGCAATGGCGATTAGAAAGAATCCGATTGTTACGGCGATGAAAGTGAAATCCAACATCCCAATCAGTCCTCAGTTCGGCGCAGGTGAATCAAACGTGAAAATCGTCGCGAAAATAAGCAGGTGCTGATTTGGCGTTAAACCAACCGCGCGAGGACTCAATTCCGCACCTCTAAAAAACCCTCCTTCCGGACCGCGCGAATCGTCGAATCGATGCTCCAGGCGAAATATTGTGTTGGTCCACTTAAATGGGACTCGATACTCAACGGTAGAAGTGAAGCCTTTGACGGTTTGTCTGGCTAAGGTCCAGCGGCCGTCTCGATCCCAAAACACCTCCGGCCGAAAGGACAAACTCCAACGCTTATTCAGAGTCCAATGTGTCGGTAACTGCCATGACATCATCAAGGCGCGTGGTTTGCCAGGCTGATCAACCCGTTCTGTTGAGAGTATGTATTCCGATGCGAACGTAAATTTGTCGGACTTGCGTTCCACGATGGTGTCTGTCAGGAAACGCCAGAACTGGAATGATGTGTTCCGCTGATGTGGTCCAAAGAGAATGGTTTCCTTCAGCGTCACTCGCGGCGTCAGCTTATACGCGATTTGACCGCCTTCGCTCGGCGCACTATTTGCTCTAGCCAGATGCCAGTAACCGTTCACCACGAAAAACGAGGCGCTGAGCTTCCCAGTAAATGGATAGCTGGCGTTCAAGCCCATCATGAGGTAGGGCGTGAAGTCCGCTCCCCACGGTCTCGTGTAATTGAAATTGTCTTTAGCGTAGAGCGAGTCGTAACCGATCAGACTGCTAAAAATTCCGGCTTGCACCGTCAATCCATTTCCGACGGGTGCAAGGTAGGAAACATTCGTCGGTCCAAGGTGGCGCAGAAATTTGAATCCGGCGATGTTGGGCGCGGTCGCTGAAAAACCGAAGACCTCGTCATCCTTTCCGGCCTGTGCTGTCAACTCAACACCCCAACGTGAATCTTCAGAGGGCTTTTTTCTGACGTAAAAAACCGCCATATTCAGCCACACACTGTCGGTGCGAAACGCTGTGCCACGACTTCGGAACAGACGGTTTGCCGGGTGATTAAAATCGAGTGGATAGGCTAGATCGGCGAATCCTCCGTACTGCCATTTCGGCTCCGAGTGCGGCTTGTCTTCTTCGTCGCTCGGTCTTTCCTTGGCTACTGAACCATCTATAAAAAACTGATCGGACTCGGGAATCAGCAGGCGATCTCGCTTCTTGGATTTATCTTCAGCTGTCGCCAAAGAAGAGCTTTCAGCTTTTTCTTTCGCGTTGCTTACCGTCCCAAAGGGTTCCTGTGCCTTAGCAAGTGCAGCCAGTCCGCTCGCCCAAAGAAAAGCGATAGCGATCATTGCGCGTCGAAGGTTGGCCGTCATGTGTAATTCTGTCGCTCTAACTTCCATCTTGATGCTCAGACTGCACATCCCTCAGCGTCTCGCTGCGTCACACTAGACAAAACGTTTTCGGTAAGTTTCAGAGCTTTCCCCAATCTCACTTTCTGGAACGTATGATCGCCATCTCCGTTTTCACATTGAATGACACTGATCTCATCGTCCTCACTAACACCCGCTTGTTCAACTGCCTTCTTTATCTCTGCCCAGGTCATTGCCATTTCCTTTTCCTTTACTGCGCCCGTTGTTGAAAGTTGAAGGTGCGGGTCTTCTCGAATCTTCCTGCCTATCCAGCAGGTCTAGACATTCAGCGCCGATGATGAGCAGAGGAATGGTCAGAAAAAACAGAACGGTGCCGTCACGTTGCACATGGATTCCATGCCAGGTAGCACCCGTAACCCAACTGATCGCCGTTAACACTGAACCGAATACAGGGGCGATAATTCCGCCGCAGATGCCCAGCACCGCCCCGGCGGTTTTTGCGTTCAAACCACGGAGCCGCAGATTGCGGAGCGCAGTTCGTGGCGAAAGGTTCATATTTGATACTACTGAATGACTCGCCATCACTTGTTTTGGCTCCCAGATGAAAAGGCGCGAAGCAACACGCTCCGCGCCCTGACTCAAGACGTATTCGCGCCCTTCCCTTTTAGCCTGCGAGGTTAGCTGTCGGGCTCGGACTATGTGGGAAGTGTCCTACGTGATCCACGATTCGCCCCTGTCTCGTTTGACGAGACCATTGGTTCCCCCGCGTAGCCCCTCTCGGCGATACCGTCACCCGTGGGCTACTTCGGCGTGCAAGTTATCAACAATGGAAGGTTACGAAAAAATTTATAAATAAGGTGTAAAGAGGGCGTAAAAAGATCGTAAGTGAGTGGCCACCCAAAGGAAGAAAGCCTATTTGATATTGGTCATTAGACATTTGACATTAGTCATTTCTGAACTCGGAGTTCAGTGTTTCGTGGATAGCTTCCTCTGAATCTAATCGGCATTTGGACCGATCCGACTAACAATGCCAAGGACACCAACAAGAGCCCAGAAATGACAAATGTCAAAGTCCAATGACCAACGTCAAATGCGTTTTTTCTCGTTCGTTATGTTCCTTGTGGGTTGAAGCGATAGCCGACCCACGGCTCGGTGAGGATGTAGCGTGGACCGGATGAGCCGGTTTCAAGTTTCTTTCGCAAGTTACCAACAAATACGCGTAGATATTCCGTCTGTTCGACGTAGTTACCGCCCCAGATTGCAGCCAACACCGTTCGATGCGTAAGGACCTTGCCGGCGTGATTCATAAAGTATGTGAGAAGATCGAATTCTTTTGGTGTTAAATGAACCTCACGATCCCGAACCTTCACATTCCGAGATGCAAGGTCGATTCGAAAGTCACCAGCGTCCAGCACCGTGGGTTGTTCACCGTCGTTCACCGTAGCCGCGCGACGAAGCGAAGCGCGCACACGTGCAAGCAATTCATCAATTCCAAACGGCTTGGTTACAAAATCATCGGCTCCAATATCCAAAGCTTCAATCTTGGTCTTCTCTTCACCTTTAGCGGAAAGTACGATGATCGGAACCTGCGATTGCGTTCGCAACCGTCTACATAATTCGAGACCGTCCATGTTGGGCATCGCGAGGTCTGTTATGACTAGATTTGGGTGCCAATCATTGAAAGCTTCGAATCCTGAAAGCCCGTCAGCAGCGACACGGACATCGTAGCCACGCGATTTGAGCCCCGTCCGCAGCACGCGCGTCAACTGCGGTTCATCATCCACCACGAGGATCTTGGCGCTCTCGTTCATCTTTACACGTCGTTACCGGTCTTCCTCTTCATCACCAATCGGCAATGTGAATGCGACTCGCGTGCCTTTGCCGCCAGCTCCAGGTTCATTCCAGATTTTCCCATCGTGAGCTTCGATGATGCCTTTCGCTATCGCTAAACCCATTCCTGTGCCGGCGGGAATGTTCGTACTGACGTCACCGTTTCGTGTAGCGCGAAAAAATTTGTCGAAGACCCGCTCGCGCAATTCATTCGGAATACCCAAGCCTTGATCCTCAACGACCATTTTAATCAGACCATCTCCAGCACGCTCTGCAATAATTCGAATCTCTGTACCGGCAGGTGAGAACTTGGCCGCATTGTCGATCAGGGTGTACATCACTTCGCTGACGGCGCGTTCGTCAACCCTCACAACAGGCAACTCTCGTTCAATCTGCAGGTCCACCTTGTGAGTTCGAACAGCTGATTCCGCTCGCTCAAGCGCCGTGGCGATAATGTCGTCAACCGCACCCCAGTGCCTACGTAGTTGAAGTTCACCGGCTTCAATGCGAGCAAGCTCGATTAACCCTCCGATAAACCGGTTCAAACGATCGCTTTCCTGATCGATCACCTCCATCATTTCGATTCGCGATTCATTGTCGAGCTTAATCGGCTGATCACCGTCTGTTTTGTTTCGCGCTTCATCGAGCAGTGTTGTGATTGAAGCTTTTACCGACGTAAGTGGGGTACGAAGGTCATGTGTGACTGCATCAAGTAACGCCGATTTGAGCTTTTCGCTTTGGCGGAGAGCTTCTGCGTGACTGGCGCGTTCGAAGGCATCGCGCAACTCAGAATACAAACGTTCTATCTCGTGCTCGCCGCGCTCCGCCTCTTCAGCTCGCCTTTTTGCTCGGGCAGACAGTTGGCCTGCAGTAATGGCTGTAATCAGAAATGCTGCCAGCGCGATCCAATTGTCCCGAGCAGCAATATTGAACGTTCCAAATGGAGGTAGAAAGAAGAAGTTGAAACATAGCATCGCAAGGATAGAAGCCATCAGCGCGGGCGCGCTACCCCAGCGAGTTGCTATGAAAAGCACATCCAACAGAAGCGCCAGCGATACAGTTGTCGCGTTGATGTGGGTGCCGAGGAGTTTCAGTACTGTGGTCAGCAGCGCGACACTCAATGCCGAAATCAGATAGCGGATCCAGTTCCGCTCTGGTAGAGCACTGGAATTCATGTATGTTTATTGTATGACAACCCGCATCTCGCGCAATACCGCTGACGGCAGTCGGTGGATACTTCAGATCCTCTCTACAAAGTGGCCTACGTTCGCCAAGCGAATCCCATCAACAGCAGTTGATGGATCCTTCACATCCTTTCTATTCAAAGAGCTGCGTGCTTCGTAAGCTCAATCCCATCAACGGCAGTTGATGGATCCTTCAGATCCTTTCTACTCAAAGAGCTGCGCCCTCCGTAAGCAATCCCATCAACGGCAGTTGATGGATGCTTCAGATCCTTTCCACGACATTGATCTAAATACGAGAAGCTACTATTCTTCTGATAATGATCCTCACGCCTTTCACAAGCCTCACTTGGGCCTATCAGCTTCACTATTACCTGTGCTTTCGCACTCATCGCAGACGACCGTCATTTCTTTCAAGAGAGTCATTGTTGAAAGAATTGATAGCCGAAATCTGTGAACATCATCAATACCATCTGTTGGAGTGTCGCCCTTATTCAGATCAACTTCGCTCTCTAGTTAGTCTTAAACCAAATCAAGCGGTTGCAAAAACAATTCAGACACTGAAAACTAACTCATCGCGAGAATGGAACCGTCAGTGGCGTTTAGAACCGCCGTTATGGGCGCGCGGCTACCTGGCGCGCAGCGTAGGAGGTGTGCAGATCGAGGCAGTACGTAAGTACATCAGCCGGCAAGGAGCTCATCACGGTTACGATTGCCGAATACTACCACCCGTATACCGGTATCATGTCAGCGAACCCGTAACTCTACTGCTGCTCACGCAGTTTTCGAGCTGAATCATCATCTCGTACTTTCTACTTATCAGCGACATGGCCTATTTTAACTCAACTCTGGGTAAAGCGCTGTGTGATTACTGGCTGCGAGTCGCAGCAAAGCACGAATTTGCGATTGACCAGGTTAGCGTCGTTCCAGATCACGTGCATTTGATGGTCAGGATCGTGCCAATGATGAGCATTGAAGACTGCGCCCTGCTGCTTATAAACAATGGGCAGCACTTTGTTGGAAAGAATTATCCGCACGTGATAGTCGAAGCTGGGATTAATCAGTTGTGGGAACCCAGCGCTTATGCGGGAACGTGCGGCAACTATACGACTGGTTTGATTCAGAAGTGGCTCCACTCTGCGGAGTAATTGTAGAAAGGATCTGAACAATCCATCAACTGCCGTTGATGGGATTGACGTAAACGGATCGACGCTCTTTTGTAGAAAGGATCTGAAGCATCCATCAACTGCCGTTGATGGGATTGACCTAAACGGATCGACGCTCTTTTGTAGAAAGGATCTGAAACATCCATCAACTGCCGTTGATGGGATTGACCTAAACGGATCGACGCTCTTTTGTAGAAAGGATCTGAAACATCCATCAACGGCCGTTGATGGAATTACGGCCCTGACTTTTACTCAGGACGTAGACGCCTACCGAGTAATCCCTTCTTCTTAAACGGTAGAAGTCTTTGACAATGTATCCGCCGGCAATTGCTTCAGTGAAGGCCCAACGAGTCTCCTCGCGCCAATGAACGGCCAACTCTGGTGACTGGCTTTGGAGTGCGTTGATATCGTCGGGTATCTCAATCGAAACGCGATCACCCTCCAGCAACTCAGATTTCTCGTTCCTCTCCGGTCGCAAACCAACCCCAACTTGCACGAGTGACGGCATATCCTCCCCTGTGGATGTCTGCGCCTGATTCTCTAGTTTCTTGCAGACGCGGTCACTGTCGACTAGCCAACTGACCCAAAGGCGATCTGTTCCGATCTGGTGCAGGAAACTTGAGGTCGTCTCTCCGTAAAAGTTGATCTTGTAGGTATCCGCAATTACACCCAGCTTCGAGAAATTGAAGTAGGCATTCAGACTCTGAAGCGGATCGAAAGTCCACGTCACCCGTTTTATACCCTGCGCCAGGACTCGTTCTCGTTGTGCTGCTTTAAGTTTGAACCCAAGGTTAAAGTTGCGATATTCCGGTTTAACCGCAAGCATGTGCGAGTGATGCACGCACTGTCCATGTTCAAAGCCGGGAATTCCGTACACGAAACCAACAAGCGATCTGCCGTCATACGCTCCAACCAAAACGGCGCCAATCTCTCTTGTAGCCACAAGCATGGTAAGTGGAACGACATCAAGATCGCTGCATCCCCACACTTCTTTTTGGAGCTCTTCAACCGGGCGCAGCTCTGAAACAGCATCAATGTCACGAATAGTAAGGGAGGAGTTATCGATTGGGCTCAAGGCAAATCTCCGGTCACCGTCATGGTCGAGCAAAATCCGCGCTGATGCGAACAACATTGTGCTCACGACCTATCCCCGATTCAAGCATGGCAAGACAATCTAATGACCTTAACGAGGATGAAAAAGGCATCTTCCGCGGTCCTGGGCCGAAGATCGCGTGATCTAAAGATAATATTTTGTCGGTGCTTGAATCTACACGATGAAATTGATCAACGTGCACAAAAAAGTGTGGCTTTCTTGTACGGTGTGGCTATTTTGGTACGCAATTATGAGGCATGCCGTGGCGGCATGAGTCCCAGTTCAATCTCGAATCGCGCGGCCATTCGATAGAGAGTTTTGCGATTAATGCCTAGAATTTCCGCCGTCCGTTTTCGGTTGCTGCCAGTGGATTCCAGCACATGCAGAATGTAACGCCGCTCGATTTCATCGAGATTCGGAAGGCCGGAGAAGAGGTCCGCCAGATCATCTGCAGAAAGCGGCGAAGTACCAGTTCCGTTTTGTTCCTGACGAAGACGTTGAGGTAGGTCCTCGTTGGTAATGCGCCCTCCCTGACTCAAGGTAATAGCGCGTTCGATAACATTTTCCAGTTCGCGCACATTCCCCGGCCAGGAGTAAGCGGTGAGAATCCGCATCGTCTCTTCATCAATACTGACCGGTCCTTGCTCTTCTGGCGTGTGTTTCCGTAGAAAGTACGCTACCAGGAGCGGTATGTCATCGCGCCTTTCCCGCAATGGCGGAAGGTTTATTTGAATTACATTAAGACGGTATAGAAGATCACGACGAAAAGCACCTGCGGCGCTGAGCTTTTCAAGATCCCCGTTGCTCGCCGCGATCACCCTGGCATTTACCTTGATTGATTCCGAGCTCCCAACGGGAATGACTTCTCGTTCCTGCAGTACGCGCAACAATTTTACTTGGAGCCCGGCACTGGTTTCACTAATTTCATCGAGAAAGACTGTGCCGTCACCGGCATGTTCAAAGATGCCGCGCTTGTTAGCAATTGCGCCGGTGAAAGATCCCCTCACATGACCAAACAACTCGGACTCAAGTAACGTTTCCGTCAGCGCCCCGCAATTGACCGCGACAAAGGGCGCACTCGCACGTGGTCCATGATTGTGAATGGCCCGTGCAACCAACTCCTTACCTGTGCCAGATTCACCCGTAACCAAAACAGCCGCGCGCGATTCTGAAACGCGAGCAATCATCTTGTAAACATCGAGCATTGGCCCCGTTCGTCCAATGAGACCCGACGTCCGGCTGTCATCATCGAGAGTTGCGTTTGACTGTCGCGTTGAGTCGCTTGACAGCGCTCTCCGCACGATTGCGACTAATTCGTCAATGTTGAATGGTTTGCTTATGTAATCGAACGCGCCTTCTTTGACAGCCCGCACGGCACTTTCAATCGATCCAAACGCGGTCATTAACACAACCGGAACGGATGGGTAATCGCGACGCACAATTCCGAGCAACGACAAGCCATCCAATCGCGTCTTCATCCGAATATCACTCAATAACAGATCGGGCTTCTGAACGGCTATGGCATCGAGCGCAGCCTCGCCGCTGTGCTCGCAAGTGGCGGCAAATCCCTCACGAGTGAAAACCTCGCAAAGGAGATCGCAGGTCACGTTATCGTCATCAACAGTAAGGATATGTGGAGTTTTACGCGGCATTGGCCTTAGCCCCGGGGTCTTTTGTTTGTTCAATGACAGCGGCTGCGGGCAGAGTGACTCGCAACTCGGCCCCCTGGCGCTCGCTCACAACACAGTCGATATTTCCTCGATGTTGTGTGATGATTTCTCGAGCTATAGCCAGTCCTAGCCCGCTGCCCGTCGGTTTTGTGGTCCACATTGGCTCGAACAGATGCTCTCTCACTTCAGGCGGGATACCGACGCCAGAATCAGTAAATCGCACCTCAACTAATTCCTCATGCACCAGGTAGTTGGTGATAATCTCCATCTCTCCGCCTCGCGGCATAGCATCAAAGCTATTGTTTACGAGATTCAAGAATACTTGATGCAAACTCTCTCGATCGGCCGACACACAAGGCAACTCTGGCTTCAGTACAGGCGAAAGGCGAATGTTTCGTGATTCAAGAATCGGCTCAACCAGGACCAAAAGCTCGCTAATTAGCGCGTTTATGTCGGTCAGTTCAGGCTCGCCCGGCATTCGATGCGTTCGATCCAATAGGCTTCTAACTGTTTGGACGATCGAGGCGAGCTGAGAGTTGATAATGTTTAGGCGGCGTTGGGTATCGGCTGAACCGGGATGATTCCGAGCGAGCAATTGCAAATGGCCTGCCATTGCGTTCAACGGTGTACCGATTTCATGGGCCAGCGAAGCTGTAACCTGACCGATAGCGGCTAACCGTTCCGAGGCGGCCAGACGTTGTTGCGTACGGATCAACTTGGCATTTGCATCACGGAGGTCACGTTTAGCCAGTTCGACCTTTACTAACAAATCGCTGTTGAGATCTCCGATCTGTTTCAACAGTGTTTCGCGCTCGCGAGAACGCTCAACAATGTCATCCATCAGTTGATTAAAACCGCGTGCGATTTCTCCTAACTCGTCCTCGCGCCGCTCTTTTGCCCGTGCTGAAAGGTCGCCTGCACGAGCCAGCGACATGGTTTGTACGATGTCTCGGACAGGCCAGCGAAAGAAGTACGCGAAGACAAGGTATAACAAGATTACGGAAGCAATGAGAGCCCCTATTAGCACGACGTTATATTGGCGGTGAAGGTTATTCACTAACTGACGATGAGAACCTTTAATTACGAGCGCTTTGATAAATCCGCTGTGAACAGAATTAGCAATCGGGGTCGTAATCACCCAGAACTCGCGGTTCTGAAGGTTGACCTCAGCGAAACTCGTACCCGAATGAAGACCATTGGAATCTGTCGTATTGCCCTGGGGCAGCGGCAAAAGAGCCACATCACCTGTTGCAGTGGTGGCAATCAACTGTGGCCCCTCGGCGGAGTCCTGATAAACATCAATCTGCTTGAAGTCAGGGCGCGAACCGACCACTAACTGCATTTCCTGACGCAGGTCAGCAAGGTCGGAGAAGTAATCGTAATTTGAGATTCGGTTTGCCAGCGTAAGCGTTTGACTTGCCGCGCTTTCAAAGTGGTCTCGTTCAATGAGAGATCGCGTTCTAACCGTGTGCAGGTAGATCGATCCCAACAATATCAGTGACATGGATCCTGTTACCAACAACAGGATCTTCCATTGTAGATTAAGCTTCAAACGCACTCGCTTCTCCTGAGCGACTTTATGCGGTGATTCGAAACACGAAGGACGTTCAACATCTTTGCGCATGGGGCTGATTTAAGTCGGACCTTTCGATCTTCTGTGGAGTCATCATTCCTTCCGTTCTGGCACAGCAATTCCTGTGCACTTGCTCATCATGATCAGCATTTCTCTCCGCGGGGGTGCGCGGCCGTTGGCCTCCGTCATAGCTGTTTGGCTTCTCGCACTTCCCTTTTATGGCGCCGTGTTCGGCCAACAGAACCAGCAATCATCCAGTCAATCGTGCAACGAGCCTTTGACATCCATCTTTGAAAGGGTTTCACCGTCGGTCGTGTCTATCAGCGCCGTTTCAATAAACCCTTATCGAATAACCGACCGCGTCGAGCATGTCGGGGGTTCCGGCTTCATTATCGACAAGTCAGGAATCATCCTTACCAATTCCCACGTTGCGTTCGGGCGCCAATTGATCACCGTTACGCTCGATGACAGCACTACTGTGCCTGCACAACTGATCGGAGCGGATCCGATCTTTGATGTGGCCCTTCTAAAAATCGACAAGCCGTTGAGAGGAACACTCACACCGCTGGAAATGGGTAACTCGGACCTTGAGCGAGTTGGCGAAGAAGTTGTGGCAATCGGCAATCCACTGGGGCTGGATCAGAGTCTTACTCGAGGTGTCATATCGGCGATAAATCGCATACTTCCGCAGACATTCTTCAGTCTTGACGAACCGCTGATCCAAATGGACACACCAATCAACCCGGGGAACTCTGGCGGACCTCTAGTAAATCGTTGTGGACAAGTGATCGGAATTACAACCAGCGTCGTGCCAAACGCGCAAAGTATTGGTTTCTCAATTCCCATCAACATGGCCAAGGCTTTACTTCCGAGTTTAATAAAGGACGGAAGGGTCATACGCCCGTGGCTCGGTTTCCACGGTCAATTCGTCGAGCCTGGGTTGCAGGAACTTTTCCGACTGCCTTTGGTGGCGGGCTTTCTAATTGAGGTAATCGAACCTGCCAGTCCGGCAGAAAAGGTCGGCTTGCGTGGCGGAGATCTAGAGCTGACCGTTGCCGGGCGTGATTTTTTGATGGGTGGGGACATTGTGACGCAGGTGAACGGAGTCTTCCTCACGTCACCTGACAAGATGGATGAAGCTCTAAGGAACGTCTCTGTTGGTTCCGAAATTACTCTGACCGTTTTTCGCACCGGTAAGTATCTAAGTTTTAAATACAAGGTGCCCGAGCGACCGCTATTACCTGGAGATATAGAGGGCGAACAGCTCTCCGTGCCGGTAATAAGAGGTGCCCACCGCTGAGTCCGATGGCCACCTCTTGACCAGCAAAAAGAGCGGTGCGTATTAGGAGATTCAGCACCACTCTTGATGCTCTCAGGCAACCCTGCGATGGTTAGGCCGCCTGGATGTTAAAAAACCATAAGACGCTATAGGATGATCGGTTTCGATGATGATGGCTTGTGTTGTTTGTTGGTCTTCTTTTCCGGTTTCTTGTTCGGGTTTTCCTTGTTTGCCATCGGCGTAACCTTTGCGGCCAATCCAGGCTCCGACGATTGGCGATCGGGTCGGGTCTTATGTTCGTTCTTCACCATGGAACCTCCTTTCATTTCTAAGATTGCAACTCGATTTACGAAAATTGAGCAGAGTCAGAACTCAGTGCGGGTTGCTAGTGAGCAGCCGCCACCAATGGTTGCCCGTCCAATCGCGCCTCGACCGCTGCTGCACTATCGTAGAACGATCGAAATTCGCTAATTTTCCGATTGTAGAAATTGAAGACGTGAACCCACGGTGTCTGAACCAGATCCCCAGTTTTTCGAAACTTGCTAATAAGCTTGCCGATCGTTACCACCACGTCGTGTTCGGCAATGAACTCTTCAGGCTGAAATAGTTGGACGTCTTCGAGAGTGGTAAGTGCCGCAAAATACTGAGCCACCTGATTGCGGCCGTATCTCGTTCCAGCGGTGGCTATGATGTGAGGTGGCCCGATTGCAAACCACTTAATGTCGGAAGTTAATTGCTCAAGAAAAGCCGGGATATTTCCCTCTTGATATGCTGCGTAGGCTCTTTTGACAACGGCGACGTTATCTTGATCTTTCATCTTCAAACTCCTTCAGTTCAAAAATCCGCCACCAACAGCGCATGCGCCTCGCAACCATCATGCCAACTCTGCTATCAGCGACGGATTTGTTTCAACGCCGGAAGAATGAAGAAGGTGCAATTCATTGTGTGGCGTTTTGCGGGCAGCCAGGAAAGTAAGCCACAGCGAACCGCGGCTCGACGACCGGGCTTTGCCTCGATACTGCATTTCAAATTGCATTACTAAAATGTTTTCGAACAAACCCATCTCTGACAATTTTCAACAGTTGTGAGTGCTTCACTCCTTAGCGGACAGCAGACCGGACGCCCGTCTGGCACGAATCTTTCAATTGTAGCGAATCGTGCAAGACATTAAGTTCTTGCCGATATCTTAGGAGGAGAAGCGATCAGCTATCTGAGTTGATGCCTCGACAAAAAGGGGACGGTCTGCTTCAGCCGCCTCCCCGAAGGAGAAGTAATGAGTAAGCAATGGTTTTTTGCAGGGGTTTCATTCGTTGTGCTGGCCATGTTGGCTGTCATACCAAGCAAGGCTCAAATACCACCTGGTACCGGTGAGCGAGCAGTGATTCCGTTTGATTTCATTGTCAGGGGAAGGACCCTGCCCGCGGGTACGTATACGATTCGACGAGTCAATGATTTGTCTGACGTGCTCTTGATCGAGAGTCGTAATCTCCAGTCTCATGTATTTTTTGAAACGGAGCCATTGCGGTTCCGTAATGAAGCAGAAAGGAGTGAATTGATTTTTCACCGCTATGGCGATACGTGTTTCCTCCGTGAAATCCGGATTGCGGTTGACGACGAAGGCCGTGGGTTGGCGACATCACGCGCGGAAAAGGTCCTTCAACGAGAGTCAGCATCAAATACGAACATGACCTCGACGACTGTCGCCGTAGAATTACATTGACGGAATCATCCTAATGTGGGGCGGCCAGGAAATGCCGCCCCTACAAATTTGTCCGTTCTCCTGCCGTAAAACCATTCTTGCAACCGTTCAAAGTAGACATAGACAACTGGTGTGACGTAGAGCGTTAACACTTGTGAGATTGTGAGCCCGCCGACCACAGCCAAACCTAAGCCGCGCCGCGCAGATGCACCTGCGCCCCAACCCAGGGCAATAGGCATTGTGCCCATCAAAGCTGCCATCGTTGTCATCATGATTGGCCGAAATCGCACCACACATGCCTGGTAGATCGCTTCACGCGCGTTCTTGCGTCCTCGTCGTTGGGCCTCCAAAGCAAAGTCGATCATCATGATTGCATTCTTCTTAACAATTCCGATCAGCATGATCAGACCTACAAATGCATACACGTCCAACTCTCTTCGAAATATCAAAAGAGTGAGCAGAGCACCCAGACCGGCGGCTGGCAACCCAGACAAAATCGTAAAGGGATGAATGAAACTCTCATAAAGCATTCCGAGAACGAGATAGATGACTAGGACTGCTATCAACAACAACAAGGTCAGGTTCTTCAGTGAGGATTGAAATACTTGTGCTGTGCCTTGGAAACTGCTTGTAATGGTCGCCGGCAGAGTCTTTTTTGCGAGCGATTGAACCTCATCAGTAGCCTGACTGAGTGAAATATTTGGTCGAAGATTGAAAGAAATGGTAGCCGAAGGCAGTTGCCCAAGATGGTTTACTAACAACGGACCGACGCCGGTCGAAAACTTCGCAACTGTCCCAAGCGGAACGAGCTGGCCCGACGAGGATTCGATATACAAACGGCTGAGTGTTGAGACATCGTGTTGATACTCAGGCTTCACTTCAAGAATCACCTGGTATTCATTTGTCGGAGTGTAAATGATCGAAATTTGCTTTGAACCAAAAGCGTCACCAAGCGCCGATTGGATTTGTTCTACCGTGACTCCCAGTGCCGACGCCTGCTTTCGATCGATGTCGACGTTAATCTGCGGGCTATTAAGCTGAAGGTTACTGTTCACTTCCTGGATCACAGGAAGGTTTCTCATTGCCTTCTCCAAATCAGCAGCGTGTTCATAGAGATCTTTGGTGTTCGTCGCTTGAAGTGTGACCTGGTAGAGGCTGCGAGATGATTGCCCTCCGACGTTGATGGAAGGTGGGTTCTGTACATAGACTTTAAGACCAGGCTCATGTGAAAGTTTTGGTCGCAGCTCCTCAGCAACTTCATCGGCGCTTAACTTGCGCTCCCCAAATGGCTTAAGTCCAACAAAGATTGTCCCGTTATTCCCGCCGGAGTTTCGTCCACCAGAACCGACAGTTGAAGCAACAGTCTGCACATTGGGATCCCGCTGAATGATCGCTGCGACCCTATTCTGATGGACGATTATGTCGTTTAACGAAACTCCTTGAGCTGCCTCGGTGCTTACTAACAACAGGCCCGCATCGCCACTAGGTATAAATCCCTTCGGCACTACTGTGAATAAGTACACCGTCAGAACCGCCAATAAACCCGTGACGATGATCATGAGTAGACTGTGGGATAAGACAAGCCGAAGACTCCACTCGTAACCATGCAGAATACGATTGTAGAGACGTTCAGATATCCCGTGCTTTTTGTTGTCCTGGTCCTCGTGAAGCGCACTCTCTCTGATACCACGAGACTTCAACAAGCGACTCGCCAGCATCGGGGTCAAACTAAGCGACACAAAACCAGAAACAAGAATTGCGATACTGATCGTAATAGCGAATTCGCGGAAGAGGCGTCCGAGTATTCCTCCCATGAAAAGGACCGGAATGAAGACTGCAACTAATGAGACGGTCATGGAAACGATAGTAAATCCAATCTCTCTCGAACCGTTCAGGGCAGCATTCATCACTGTGTCACCGACTTCAATTCGACGGACGATGTTCTCGAGCATCACCACCGCGTCATCCACTACGAATCCAACAGACAGCGTAAGGGCCATCAGTGATAAGTTATCGAGGCTGAAATGCAACAAATACATTGCGGCAAAAGTGCCAATGATGGATGTCGGCAACGCCAATGTTGGGATGATCGTCGCTCGGACGTTCCTTAAGAAGAGAAAAATCACGAGGACCACGAGGGCCACCGCCAGCAGCAGCGAAAATTGCACGTCATTGACTGACTGGCGAATGGAAATGGATCGATCAATCAGCACGTCGAGGCTTACCGCGGCCGGCAATTGTTCGCGAAATTGCGGCAAGAGCTTGCGGATAGCGTCGACAACCGCGACAGTGTTGGTCCCGGGTTGGCGCTGAATCGCGAGGGTTACACTTCGCCGGCCATTAAACCAGCTCGCAACTTTATTGTTTTCGACATCGTCGATTACGTTGGCGACCTGCTCCAATCGCACTGGCGCGCCGTTTCGATAGGCAAGAATCAACGGGCGAAACGAAGCTGCATTCGCTAACTGCGCGTTCGTTTTTAAAGTCAGACTATTGTCCGGGCCATATATCGTGCCAACAGGAGTGTTCGGATTGCCTGCCGCGATAGCTGAAGCAACCTGATCGATTCCCAGTTGCCTGTCAGCAAGCGACGCTGGATCGAGTTGAACGCGGACCGCATACTTTTGCGCACCATAAACCTGGACCTGCGAGACTCCATCGATCATCGAGATACGTTGTGCAACTAAACTCTCAGCATATTCGTCGACGACAGAAAGCGGCATCACTTCGGAATTCAGCGACAAGAAAAGGATCGGGCTATCCGCCGGATTGACCTTCCGCAAACTAGGAGGTGTTGGCATCTCTGGAGGAAGCTGAGGCAAAGCTGCTGAGATAGCTGTCTGCACATCCTGCGCAGCCGCATCAATGTTACGGCTGAGATTGAATTGCAATGTGATGGAGGTTGAGCCTTGTGAATTCGTGGAGTTAATCGAGTCGATGCCGGCGATCCCTGAGAACTGCCGTTCAAGAGGTGTGGCCACTGAAGAGGCCATTGTTTCGGGATTTGCGCCAGGCAAACTGGCATTGACGCTTATGGTTGGATAGTCAACAGCAGGAAGATCACTCAGTGGAAGCGAGTGATAGCCTACCAGGCCGAAGATCACGATACCCGCCATAACCAACGTAGTCGTGATGGGCCGTCTTATGAAGAGCGACGAAACACTCGTGTGCAAATTCGAAGAGTCTGTCGCTCCCATGTCTTTTTGTTCGTGCATCTTACGAACCTGCAAAGGTCGCCCGGGGACTCATGCACCGTGGTCTATATGCCGCCGCCTGATTCGCAGGTTTCAACGAGAAATTCATTTCATGTTTCGGCCAAAGAAGTTTCGCCCGGGACCTCACTACGTGTACGCCTGCGAAAAATCTTGTCCTGAATCAACTCGAAATAAATGTACACAACCGGTGTCAAGTACAACGTAATAACTTGCGATACGACTAAACCACCGACAACAGCGAGGCCCAATCCCCTTCTCGATTCAGCTCCTGCACCCCAACCCAAAGCAATTGGCAGTGTGCCCATCAGAGCAGCCATTGTCGTCATCATGATCGGTCGGAAACGGATCAAGCAGGCTTGAAAGATTGCAGCCTCCGCTTCCTTTCCTTCCTGCCGCTGTGCTGCGAGAGCAAAATCGATCATCATGATCGCGTTCTTCTCAACAATTCCTATCAGCATGATCAGGCCCACAAAAGCATAGACGTCGAGCTCGCGACCAAAGATTAACAATGTTAGTAGTGCTCCCAATCCTGCTGACGGTAATCCTGATAAGATCGTGAATGGATGAATAAAGCTTTCGTAGAGAATCCCCAATACAAGGTAAATGACCATGACCGCCATCAACATCAAGAGCGTGAGATTCTGCAACGACGATTGAAAGATCTGAGCGGTACCTTGAAAACTACTACTAATCGTCGGCGGTAGCGTCTGCGTCGCAAGCGCCTGTACCTCCTGAGTAGCGGCACTGAGTGATACACCGGGCCTCAAATTGAATGAGATTGTGGCTGAAGGCAGTTGGCCCAAATGGTTAACGAGCAGCGGCCCAACGCTGGTCTGCAGCTTAGCGACTGTGCTCAAGGGAACCAGCGTCGGATGCGTGGGAGCAGGCTGAGTCGAAGGTGATTGGGCCGTATTGGGTTGGGGAACACCAGTTTGCGGAGTTAATGATGGAGCCAGGGCTGCGACGGTTGACGGCAGCGGGCTGGCAGAAGCGCGAACATACAGCTTTCCCAGTGAAGATGGATCCTGCTGGAATTGTGGTTTTACCTCGAGGATCACCTGATATTCATTCGTGCTGCCATAAATCGTAGAGATTTGCCTTGTGCCATAGGCATCGTTCAACGTGTCTTCGATTTCCTGAGCTGTAATGCCCAGGGCGCCAGTCTTATCGCGATCTATTTCAACGTTCAGCTGCGGGTTGTGTATCTGCATGTCGCTTGTCACATCCAATAGGCCAGGAAGAGCAGCAATCTTCTGCTGCAATTGGCCGGCGTAACGATAAACATCGGCTCGATCAGGACCCTGTAGCGTTAACTGGTAAGGGCTCTTCGTTACTTGTCCACCAACCTGGACCAAAGGGGGGTTCTGCAGATAGATGCGAATGCCTGGTACGCTCGCAAGTTTTGGTCTCAGGTCCTCAATGATTTGATCCACGTTTTCTCGACGTTGAGATAAAGGCTTCAGGAGAATCAGAATGTTTCCTGTATTGCTGGCAGCGCTAACGTCGCTTTGGCCGACTGTGGATAGCACACCCGTAACGTTCTTATCGCCGCGGATCACATCGACAATCTGTGTCTGGTGCCGAGACATCTCAGGAAACGAGACACCCTCCGCGGCTTCCGTATAGCCGATAATCTGTCCGGTATCGTCGTTGGGAATAAATCCCTTGGGAATGCGGTAGAACAGAAAGATGGTGACGACCAGCAGCACCGCGCTGATCAGTACCGTTAAAGCTCGGTGCTCCAAAACTCGTTGCAGACTCCAACGGTAGGCATCTGCCATCCGTTGGTAACCGATCTCAAGCCACCACCACCAACTCACGTTTTGTGAAGAGTGGGCTTCATCGTGCCCTCGCGTCGCATTCGTTTGCGGTGACCCGTCGGCGTTAGCTTTCTTTTCGACCGCTGGGCCGGTTTCATTTAAAGCAACGGACGTATGTCGCTTGAACCCAACAGACTTCAACAGCCGACTACAAAGCATCGGTGTCAAACTCAATGAGACAAATCCAGAAATGAGAATTGCGACGCTGATGGTGATCGCAAATTCGCGAAATAGTCTGCCGAGTATCCCACCCAGGAACAGCACTGGGATGAACACTGCGACAAGCGAGACTGTCATGGATACAATAGTGAATCCAATCTCTTTCGATCCCTGCAGCGCCGATTCGAGAGCTCCCTGTCCCAGCTCCATGCGTCGCACTATGTTTTCCAACATTACGACTGCGTCATCGACGACAAATCCGACTGAGAGTGTCAGCGCCATCAATGAGAGATTGTCGAGACTGAATCCCAACAGATACATGACAGCGAACGTGAAGACGATTGATGTTGGTAAGGCCAACGCTGGAATGATTGTCGCTCTCGCATTACGCAGAAAAAGAAAGATGACCAGCACTACAAGCGCTATAGCAAGCAGCAGCGAGAACTGAACGTCACTGACCGATTCCCGAATAGAATTCGAGCGGTCATACAAAACATCCAAACTGATTGCGGCTGGAAGTTGTTGACGGAAAGTGGGTAGCATATTGCGAATGGCATCGACAACTGCCACTGTGTTTGTTCCTGGCTGTCGCTGAATTGTCAGCGTGACCACTTGCTGACCGTTGTAGAAGCTCGCCAGTCGATTGTTTTCCACGCTGTCGATTACATTGCCCAAGTCCCTAAGGTGAACCGGAGCGCCGTTGTGATACGCCACGATCAGTTCTCGATATGCATCAGCATTCGTTAGCTGACCGTTCGCCTGCACCGTCAGGGTTTGATGAACTCCATAGATTGTGCCGACGGGAAGATTCGAGTTCCCACGTTGAAGTGCATTAGCAACATCATCGATTCCAAGATTCCGAGTTGCCAATTCCGAAGGATCGAGTTGCGCTCGCACCGCATATTTTTGCTGGCCTGTAACCAGTACTTGGGCGACGCCACTAATTGTCGATAGCCTTTGGGCAATCGACGTGTCAGCAAACTCATTCACTGCGGATAGCGATAGAGTGGTAGAACTCACCCTTAGATAAACAATTGGTTGGTCCGCGGGATTTACTTTTTTTAGTGTAGGAGGGTTGGGCATTCCCGGGGGCAGTTGACGAACTGCCGAGGCGATTGCAGTCTGGACATCTTGAGCGGCCGCGTCGATGTTGCGGTTTAGATCAAATTGAAGTGTGATTTGCGTAGTTCCGAGTGTGCTCGTAGAACTGACAATATTGAGACCGGCGATCGTTGAAAACTGTCGTTCGAGGGGAGTAGCTACCGACGAAGCCATCGTCTCAGGGCTCGCTCCCGGTAGATTCGC
Organism: Acidobacteriota bacterium; assembly: GCA_046727215.1. Lineage (GTDB taxonomy): Bacteria > Acidobacteriota > Blastocatellia > Pyrinomonadales > Pyrinomonadaceae > PSRF01. Next base: position 6,900 of record JBKPCC010000011.1, on the reverse strand, counting down.
GGTCACTTGAATGGTTGGATAGTCTACGTTCGGTAAATCACTCAGCGGCAATAGACGGTAGCCGATGATGCCGAACAACACGATTCCTGCCATCGCCAGTGTTGTTGTGATCGGCCGTTGGATGAAGAGACTAGACATAACAATTCTGATTCAGACATTTCACGCACTCGTATCAGCTTCGCACGAACCGTTGAAAACATGATCCACCAATTGCGCGAAGCACTACGAAAAACGCGACGCACACCTACGCGGAGCGTGATATAGTTTGAACCTTCGCGCCGGGCACGAGTCTTAATTGACCATCGGTTACGACCTGCTCTCCTGGACGCAATCCATCCTCGATGACAGTCAGCTCACCTGTTGGACTACCGGCCTTAACATTTCGTACCTCCACGGTCATATCGGGTTTTACTACATACACAAATGTGTGGTCCTGACCGATCTGCAGGGTCGACGAAGGCACTACTGTAGCCTGATGCTGAATGCCCAGTGTCAAGACAATATTTACGAATTGGCCTGGATAAAGCCGGTGATCGGTATTCGCGAAGGTTGCTTTGAGACGAATCGTTCCAGTGGTCATATCCACTGCGTTGTCTACGAGCGACAGTTCGCCTTGTGCCGGCTGCGACTCGTCACCGGGAATCACAGCCTCAGTTTTGAATTCGTTTGATGCTGAATTGCGCTTGATTCGAGGTAGTTCGCTTTCAGGAACTGAGAACGTGGCATAAATTGGAGCTTCCGAAGTTATTGTCACCAGCGATGTCGTATCGTTGCTGCGAACCAAGTTGCCGGCAGTGACTGCGAGGTTTCCGGTCTTACCACTAACCGGGGCCTTAATGCTGGTATAACTTAGTTGGACCTTAGCGTTCTGCACGTTCGCCTGCTCAGCTTTAACTGCCGCCTGCAGATCACTAACGCTTGATTGGTCCGATCGTACGGTGGCGTCGGCAGCATCAGCCGCTGAAACAGCTGTGTCATATTCCTCACGCGAAATTATCCCTTCCTCGACCAAAACATTATCGCGTTTGGCAATGGTTCGAAGATTCCGAGCGGTCGCTTCGTCCTTCGCGACAATGTCCTGGCCCTGCCTGACTGCGGCTGTTGCTTTCATCAGGTTAGCCTGTGCCTGACTGAGTCCGGCTTGCAGGGGCCGCTGATCTATTGTGAAAAGAATTTGCCCCGTTTTGACTTCTTGCCCAGGCGTGAAATAAACCTTCTCAAGCACTCCCTCTATTTGTGATCTTATAGATATCATCGAAATAGCCTCTACATTTCCGATGCTTTTTATTTCGATTGGTACGTCCTTCTGCGTCGCCACAGCTGTTTCAACGGGAACAACTTCCTCGCGAGGCTTAGTCGCAGCTTGATTAGATCTGTCGCCAAACAGGCGCCAGGTCAAAACCAACAACGCTAACAAAAAAAGGCCACCGATTAATTGCGGCAGCCTGGAACGAATTCCACTCTTTGGGCCAATTATCGTTTGCGGATTCGGTGTCTGATGTATGTCGGATTCGTCACTAGTTCCCGATGTTTGTTCTTCTTCTGTCATTGATCGGTCGTCTGCTTTCGAGCATAGGTTTGGAGCTAATCGCTTCCAATCGACTTGGAGCAAACACTGTTCCCCGACGCAAATGTTCCTCGGGGACAACATAGATCACCTTACGTGTGGCTCTATTGCGCTCAATGGCAAAAGAGCCACACCCTTTTATGCCGCTTATTTTCCGAACAGACCACGCGATCCAATTAAATCGCGATTCGACAATCACGAAAACGTATTGGCATGTTTATTGCTCCACACAAAGCGCAATCGACACTGCGATTCGTCATTACGAGAATTGCTAGTGCTTTCGAGCAAGGGGAACCGCAGGCGGTCTTACGATCATAGTGGGCTCGAGGCCGCCTGCGGATTCAGGGCCTGTTGTCGGGGGAGGCGCTGCGTACAAGGGCAAGTTTGTGGCGCCTCGAGACGGCTAAAGGAATTTGTCCTATACCCGCAACCAAACGAACCCTGGGGACATGATCCACGAAGTCACATGAAGTAGGACGCACTGGCATTTCGCGTCGCTATTACGGAAATCATGTGATTTCGTGGATTGTTTTGTGTAATTCAGCTGATCAAAAACTGGGACTTTCTTCGAGTCGAAAGGGACGATGGACCATCTCGAGGCTTACAGGTAACTACGAAGGGCACTTCCGCAACGACAATGGTCAAACTGATCCGGGAATCAGCTCGTTATTTGACTTCACAGCCGGCTCATTCGGTTTACTGGGCGACCAGTTCACACCTGGCCCGTTGAATACTGATAGGACGCACGTCGTGAATGTGTTTGGCAGTTACGAATTTGCCAAGAACCGGTTTTGGCATCGCCTGGATGGGCTCAATATTGGTCCCGGAATCCACTTTGAAACTGGAGTGCCGAACAGTCAGCTTTACGCGCACCCGGCGTACTTGAACGCCGGAGAGATTCCGGTCGGTGGCAGAGGATCATTAGGCCGCACCAGCCCCTACTTTCGCTTCGACATGCATGCCGATTATCCATGGCACATAAGTGAAAACAAGAAGCTGGAGTTTGTGGCTGACTTCTTCAACGTCTTTAACAGCACGAAGGTGCGTCTCCCAAATCAGGACTTCCAACTGAACGGTGGCGTTCCGAATGTTGATTTCCTACAACCCCAATTATTCTACTTGCCGTTCAACATGCGGCTGGGGATGAGGTTTCAGTGGTAATTGAATTGGTTCAGGGCTGAACTTCGGGGAGGCAGAAATGCCTCCCTTATTTTGTGTTAAGCGATCGAAATGAAAGATGAGTGAGATCGTTTCGTGTGATTTCGTGGATCGATTCTCGGTGATTACAAACACGGTCCCATGAAAGGACGGCTAGGTCGATACGGCAGATCAACCAAATGAGAAATGAGAAATATGAGAAATGGAAAATGGAAAACGAACAGCCAAATGTGGGCGACAGAAACCAGATTAGGTATTCATTCTCCAGGTTCGATTCCGAACCGTTCGATCATTCGATAAAGAGTCCGGCGATCGATGCCCATAATCTCCGCCGCACGAGTGCGGTTTCCGCCCGCTGCGTCGAGTACATGTAATAAGTATCGACGTTCAAGTTCGTCCAGTGAAGGTAGATCACCAAACAGAGCGGATAATGGTGAGCGTGCTGTTGCCTTGACTTGAGGCGATTGAAACCTCTCAGGTAAATCCTCAGGCATGACTTCGTTTCCGCGTGAATGAAGCACCGCGTATTCAATTGTTGATTCGAGTTCCCGCACGTTTCCGGGCCACGGATAAGCCACAAGGGCTTTGATGGTCTCCTCAGACAGAGTCAAAGGTGAGCGGCCGTTTCTTTCCAGGGCAGACTGCAGAAAGCGCTGGGAAAGCAACGGAATATCGGAGCGTCGTTCAGTCAGGGCCGGCACACGGAGAGCCACTACACTTAATCGGTAAAAAAGGTCCTCCCTGAAAATGCCCTTCTTAACCTCGTGTTCTAAATTTCGATTCGTGGCGGCGATTACGCGCGCATCAACGCGAATCTCGCGCGTTGCGCCGACCCGGCGTATTGCTGCTTCCTGCAACGCGCGCAGCAATTTCACTTGCATTGCTGAACTTGTCTCGCCGACCTCATCCAAAAACAACGTGCCGCCTGAAGCCTCTTCCCATAGGCCTTTTCGATCGCCACTAGCGCCTGTAAATGCGCCTCGAACGTGGCCAAACAACTCCGCTTCTAACAGCGTTTCCGTGAGCGCGCCGCAATTGATGGCAACGAATGGACCAGACGATCGAGTACTGTGTTGATGGATCGATCGTGCGACGAGCTCCTTACCAGTTCCGGACTGGCCAACTATCAGCACGGTCGATCTAGTTGGCGCAACGCGAGCGATCTCTTTGTAGAGCTCAATCATTACCGGCGCGCGACCCATTAAGCCACCTTGCTCGTAAGAAGCTGACAGTTGTTCTGCTTTACGATCCTCTGGAGTGCGACGCTCCGCCTGTTCAAGCGCACGCCTGGCAATCGCGACAACCTCGTCGACTTTGAATGGCTTAGAAATAAAATCCCACGCGCCCTCTCTTGCAGCTTCTACTGCGGAGTCCAGCGTTCCAAAGCCGGTCACGAGGATCACTGGACAGCGGCTCCGCAGATCCTTCAACAGATCCAATCCGGACTGCTCGGCCTCGAGATTCATGTCGCTTACGACCAGGTCGATCTTTTCTTTACCAGCAACTTGCATTGCCTGAGATGGGCTCAAAGCCGTGTCCACACTCCAGCCTTGCACGCTGAAGATCTCACGCAAGAGATCGCATGATTCCTGATCATCATCGACAACAAGAATGTGTTTCATACTGTTGCCCGCTTATTTCCATTCGGCTTCAGCAAACATGTTTGGTTCTTCGACCGTTGGAGATAACTCACTTTGAATTCCTGCAAAACCGAGTCGGAATCGGGTACCAAATTGGGGCTCGCTGTCTACTGTCATGGTTGCCCCGTGTTCCGACACAATCTGACTGACGATCACCAATCCGAGTCCTGTGCCGTGGCCGCGCTGCTTAGTGGTGTACAGCGGATCAAAAATGTGACTCATGATTTCCGGAGTCATCCCCACGCCAGTATCAGCAAAATCCACCATAACCAGGTTTGCTTTACCGTTTTTGCCGCCTTCCTTTGAAGTGCTAACGCGTACTTCGCCACCATCCGGCATGGCATCGAGGCTGTTGTTGATTAAATTCAAAAACAACTGCTGAAGGCGATCGGCGGAACCTGCAATTAAGGGAAGATTGTCCGTCAATTCTTCCACTATCTTGATATTGCGTTTGTCGAAGGTGGGCGACATTGCATCGCAAAGTCGATGGAGAAGCGCATTAAGATCCAACGGCGACAGTTCAGTCTCAAATCTAGTCTTATCGAGCATTCTCCGTACGATTCTTTCAATGCGCTCGATCTGAGCGCTAATCGTCTTGATGCGGGTTATGGCATCACGTGGATCCCGTTCAAGATCCGATTTCAGTAACTGCACGTGCCCGCTGATCAGATTCAATGGGGTGCCAACCTCGTGAGCAAAATGCGCAACAGTTTGACCCGCCGCTGCAAGACGGCCCAGTTCGTTCATTCGACGGGTCGTTCGCCAAAGTTCAAGGTTTGTTTCGCGAAGTTGTTTATTTCTTTCCTCCAATTCGAAAGTTGCTTCGCGTACTCTTTCACGAAGTATTCCTTGCTGCGCCTCACGTTCTTTAGTCATGTCGCGGACCTGGCTAATCATGCTATTGAATTCCTGGGTTAGTAAGCCCAGTTCATCCGTGGAATGTGCGGGAACTTGAGCTTCCAGATCGCCACTCTTCGCACGAGACATCGCTCCGAGCAATCTCTCAACTGGATCGTAGACCAGGTGACGAAAGAGAAAATACGTGCCGACCAAAATCAAGAAGATCGCAATGGCCGACATCCAGACAACACTCTTCAAGTATCGAAAAGCCACGGCCCAGATGCTGTCAAAGCGCTCGACTATCTCTACAGCCCCGTTCGAGTGACCCGCGTCGAATGTGGCAGCGAACACCCTATAAAGAGACTTGTCTTCTTCCTTCGTCTTTGGGTTTATGACCGTTGCCAGTGAATTATTTATTAGTGCCTGCCGTACATCTTCAGGCATCGGTGTAGCAAGAGCGCTGCCGGGCGCTGAGACTTTCTCTCTAAACCCAGAACCTGATCTTTCCCAAATACGCAGACTGACAATATTCGGACGCGACCCTTTGATCAGGTCTGCGGTGCGGCTGAGAGTCTCCGAGTCGGCAGCTCCCATGTCACTGATGTGTTGGGCCAGGTCAACTGCCAGAATGTCAGCCAGCTGTTTATCATCGTCTCTTTCAAGCTGCGCTATACCAGCGCTTGTGACTACTAACGCCGCAATCAACATACCTATGATAATTACCGAAGCCAGAAGCGTCGTTTTGATGTGCAGCTTGAGTGTTGTCATGCGCGCTAATTATCGCCCTTCAGAGGCTGGCTCACCAGTGTGGGATCGTTGAAGCTGCCTCCGCAACAGTTTGCTCACCAGATAGAAGCTCGACGCAAACAGAACCACCGTTAAAAGCATGAGTAACTCGACTCGTTTTACCTCCCCGATGACAAGCGCAGCGCTTTCGCTGAACGCAAATCCCAGCGTGAACAGGAGCGCGGTAAAAAAGACACAGCCCAGACCATCAATTAGAGCAAATCTTAACGTTGATAAGCTTTGTGATCCCCAAAAAATCATCGTGGCGACCCGCGTCCCGTATACAACATGAGAAGCAGGAATCTGCCAAACGCCTAACCGTTGCGTAAGCCACTCCGTGTTAGGACCAATACGTCGATAAAACTTGCTCCTGCGAATGTTGTCTGAGAAATAACGGCCCGCCCAAAACCAAATGCAATCACCCGCCAGGGCACCGGCACTCGCAACAAGGAGGGCTGAGGCAGATCTGACATACCCCAAGTGCGCGATGACACCAGTGAGGACGGGAACGGCGTCCGCCTCAAGCATCGCGGCGACGAAGACAGCCAGCAATCCATACTTAATTAAAAATATTTGCACGCAAATAACTTGTGGGCGGTGGTGCCTCTTTCTTCACGGCAAGGCATATGCCGTTCTCACGACGCGGTGAAACGGCGCCGCGCACACACGCGGAGGCGCGGCGCCGTGGAAACAATTCGAGCCGCATGTTCTGGTTAACGTTGAAAGTCTCTCAGGTCGGGAAGGGCGGTTTACCCCCGTTGAGCCTTATTACCTACGACTAAAATTAAAATGAAAAAACACTCTTCGTTGCGGCACGTATTGAATTTGCCGCAAACTGAGCCGGGGAAAACCGCCCTTCCCGACCTGAGAGACTTTCAACCTTGAGCTGCCACCGCACTGTTTGAATGC
>JBKPCC010000010.1:0-9220 GCA_046727215.1 Acidobacteriota bacterium | reverse complement strand
GTTGTCGCGGAAGCCGGGAACGGGGAAGAAGCAATTAGGCTTGCACGTTCGCTTCACCCCTCAGTGGTCTTAATGGATCTGCAGATGCCGGTGCTGAATGGAGTTGCCGCTACGCGTCGTCTGCACGAAGAACTACCGAATGTTCGCGTTATTGTTTTGACCACGTTCGACGACGACGAAATGGTGTTTGACGGTTTGCGGGCTGGAGCCGTCGGTTATCTTTTGAAGGACGCTCCCTCAGAAAAACTTGCGGAGGCAGTTCACGTCGCGGCACGTGGAGAAACATTTCTCCAGCCTTCTGTAGCGGCAAAAGTTGTAGCAGAATTTGCTCGCCTGACTAAGTCAAAGACTCGAGCCGCTGAATCGATCACCGAGTCGCTTTCCGAACGCGAACTTGAGATACTGCGACTTATTGGGCAAGGCGCAAGCAATCGAGAGATCGCGGGCAGACTGTTTCTCGCCGAAGGGACAGTAAAAAATCACGTTACGAATATTCTGGGAAAGTTGGACGTTCGCGATCGAACGCAGGCAGCCCTCAAAGCTAAGGATAGCGGCCTCATCTAAGCGAGCGCCCCGATACTTCGGTCGTAGCTGGGCTTTCTTAAGAACCGAACTTATTTGCAAGGATTAGTCGAAAGCTCCATCATTGATAAGATCCACTGATGATCGCTGATCTTCGACGGAGTGATTTCAACTTATGAAGGCAGACTCGAATCGTTTCACCTGGAGGTTTGCCGGCCCTGATATCGGTTTCGTCGCAGTCGTCGGCGTTGCTTATGTCTCCGCGCTCGTGCGAGCGCGATATGGTGGCCGGCCACCGTACTCACGGGGTGAACTATTCATTCTTATCGCCTCGAGTCTCCTCTACTTGGCCGTTGGGACTTATGGATTCGCGGTTTGCAGACGAAAGACCTCATTCCGCATTGGCAGCTCGTATCTGGCGGTTCAAGTCATTTTGGCCGGCACCATCATCGACTTATTGCCGAACGGAGGCAGCTTCCTCATCATACTTCCGCTGGCCGGTCAAAGCTTCATTCTGCTACCGCGGATCTGGGCCGCCGTCTTCTGTCTGTTTCTCACGGTGATGCTGGCCGTGCCTGTCGGTTTGAGGGACGATTTTCCCACGGCCTTAGTGGTAGGTGCGTTTGTTCTGGCCGGCATAGTGTTTGTCGTCGCTTTTACCCTCATGGCAGTCAACGAAGCAAACTCTCGTCGCGAGGTTGAGCACTTGGCTGCTGAGCTGAGCGAAGCAAACCAAAAACTCCGAGAGTACGCATCACAAATAGGGGAATTAGCGACGCTGCGCGAGCGCAGCCGGCTAGCACGCGAAATCCATGATAGTCTTGGACATTACCTCACTGTTGTGAACGTGTTAATAGAAGCAGCTCGTGCGGTGCTCGGTAAAGAGCCTCAGCACGCCGACGAGATCATGGACCAAGCCCAGGTGCTGACGCGCGAAGGTCTAACCGAGGTCAGGCGTTCGGTCAGCGAGTTGCGGAATGCGCCGATCGATCTCAAGCCGCTGCCGGAGACACTGGAGTCGCTGGTTGACGAATGCCGAGTCACGGGGATCGCGGCGAAACTAGTCGTCAGCGGAGAGCCTTCTCCGCTTTCGCCGGAAGCCAAGCTGACGCTCTACCGTGCGGCTCAGGAAGGCCTTACCAATGTTCGCAGACACGCCCATGCCTCATGTGTTGACTTGAAGCTTGACTTTTCGGATGCTGCAAAAGTTCGCTTGCGGATCGAGGACGACGGCGTAGGCGTCGCCAACACAACGAGAGGCTTCGGCCTGGTCGGCATTCGCGAGCGAGCTCAGATGTTGGGTGGTGAAGTTTTCGTGTGTGGCGAACCAGGCGCCGGGTTTTCGCTTGAAGTGGAATTGCCCAGATGAAGCCCATTCGTATTTTGCTTTGCGATGATCAGCCTTTGTTCCGCAAGGGCCTGCGCATCTTGCTTTCTCTCCAGCCGGACTTTGAAATAGTCGACGAAGCGGCCAACGGCGCGGAAGCAATTGAGCTCGCAAAGAAGCACCGGCCGGCAGTCATACTGATGGACTTACAGATGCCGGGGCTTGACGGCATCGCCGCTACGCGTTGGGTGCGCGCCGAACTCCCTGAGTGTCAGGTAATCGCCCTTACAACATTTGACGACGACGAGAACGTTTTTGAGGGGTTGCGCGCGGGTGCGATAGGCTACTTGCTTAAGGATGTTCCTCCCGAAAAGCTCTTCGATGCGATTCGCCTCTCAGCGCGCGGCGAATCCTTCATTCAACCATCGGTGGCCAGAAAGGTGGTGGTCGAGTTCGCACGCCTATCTGAGAAACCGCCGCAGGCCCGAAAGCTTGAGCTTGAGTTGCTTTCCGAGCGTGAGCGCGAAGTCTTACAGCTTGTTACCAACGGGGCCAGCAACAAAGAAATCGCCACGAGACTTTTCATCGCGCCAGGTACGGTTAAGAACCACATCACCAATATCCTCAGCAAGCTCGGAGTCCGCGATCGCACCCAGGCAGCTTTGAAGGGTCGGGATCTCGATCTTGTCTGAGAGCTTTCACGGCCGATCACAATCAATCTGTGACCTCAAACTGTGACCATCGGCACATCCACTCTTCAGCCGGATGATCTATCCTCCTCCATAGTTTCCCCAATTCAATCCTGACGAACCGTTCCGCAACGGAGCCTTAGAAGGAGTGAGAAAGCATGACCCACCGACGAAAGATTCAGATCAGGGTCGCATCGATGCTTCCATTGATTGCGATCGTTGCTGTCTTAACCGGCCTTAATGGAATTCCGCGGGGCGTCGCTCAAGACAACGCTTCGAGTGCCCAGCAACAAAAGCCGTTTGACCAGAGCCAAAAACTCGCAGAGTTAATGAAACAGATTGCCGGTAAAGAAAACCAACCCTCGGAGCAGGTTTTCAAGAACATTCAGATATTTAAGGGCGTGCCGGCAGCCCGCTTGTTGCGCATCATGGAGCTGGGCTACAGCCGCTCACTCGGGGTCAACTGTACGCATTGCCACGTCATCGATCAGTGGGACAAAGATGACAAACCCACAAAACCGATCGCGCGTGAGATGGCGAAAATGGTTCAAACCATCAATAACGATTTGCTGAAGAACATCAAGAACCTGAAAGGTCCAAACCCAATCGTCAATTGCACTACTTGTCATCGAGGCCAGATAAAACCGGCCCTCAATTTGCCGGACGCGGCACCGAAACAATAGATGCGCATGGGAGATCCAGCAGGGACATGGACCATAGAAAGACAAGAAATGTGTTCGCATGGATCTTGAGCATCCTTCTGGCCCTGGCCTTTCTGTTGGCTGGAGTTCCAAAGCTATTGGCCATTACCGGATGGGTTAAGAAATTTCACTCATTGGGGTTACCCAAGGTGGTCCCTGCCGTTGATAGGTCTGCTAGAGGTGAGCGGCGCCATCCTCCTCTTGATTCCTCGTTTTGCCATCTACTGCGTTGGGCTGCTAACAGTTGTCATGTTAGGTGCGGCATACACGCATCTTGCGAATGGGGAAGGCCTGGCAGTCATGCGTCCTTTAATCTTTCTTTGGTTTTTAATCCTGGTAGGTTGGTTAAGAAGAAAGCCGGGAGCGCCTGCATGATTCGTTCGCGCATAGTGAGATGGGTAGCGACAACCAGAACAAGGATCGATGTTGTGAAGCGTAACCAGCTCTTGACAAGGATGCCATGACCCGACAATCCAATCGAGTGCGCGAGGAATTCCTCGCGGCGCTTGTTAAGCCTTGTTTGAGGTTCTTGGCGAGCCACTTTAGTTTCCCAACACCTCACTGCTCAATCGCGTGCATTCACACCATCACAGTTACATCTGGCGACATTCTTGTTGGTCAATTCAAAGTCCGGTTCTATGTTTCCGCCGCAAGGGAAAACCGCGCACCTGGTTGCGCAAGAGTTTGCTTTAAAGCGCGAATTGAATGGTGGCCGCAGAAGCAAGCTGCTCTCTGGCCGGGGTGTTCAAAGCTCCGCTGCCCAGCCTAATCATTCACATTCACGGCGTGGTGTTTTCCTCCTGGATACTCTTGTTGCTCGCGCAAACCTCGCTGGTCGCCGTCGGCCTCGTCGATCTGCATCGCCCCCTGGGCCTGCTGGGCTTCGGTTTGGCGTGCCTGCTGGTCATCGTCGGCTTGCTCGCGGCCACGGATTCGCTGGCCAGGCACTTTGCTGCTGGCGAACCAGGAGTGGGAGCCAGAGCGTTTTACGCGATCCCCATCACGGACATGTTGATCTTCGCGACGCTGATTTATTTTGCTTTCCGGCAGCGCTTTAATCCTTCGGCGCACAAGCGGCTGATCTTAATCGCCACGATTACCCTTCTGGATGCAGCCTTTGGCCGCTGGCCTATTCACGTGGCGTGATGGGATCTGCGCGTGGCGCAGATGTGCTGCTACGCGTTGCTGTTGTTGCTGATCGCATACGACCTGTGGTCCACGAGAAAGGTTCAGCGCGCCACGCTCTTTGCCAGCCTGCTCCTCGTCGTGTTGCAACAGGTGCCGGGTCCAATCGGGCGAACTGTGCCTTGGCAAAGTTTAGCTACGCACGTGCAGAATCTTGCCCGTTCCTTCAACTGAAGGCCCAAGATAACTGGCCCGCTCTGGTAACAGTCTTAACCCAGGGTATTGGCAAGCCGAGCAGAACTCGAACCTGCAATGCTTCGGTACTCACAGTTGGTTGGTGGCTTAAAGGTTTGGCGCTTGCTTGTACACACATAGCATATATCTATTTTCATTAGCCCGTGTATTAGACTAAATACTGAGATTCCGAGTTGATGAACTTTGTCTAACTTGTCCATGAGAGAGCTCAAGTCAACAGCTAAGTGGCGCACGGCCATTCTCCTTTTCGGAGGTTGGACCTTAGTCGCTCTTGTCTTTGTTGCCTTGTCTTATGCGTCTGCGGTTACTGAAAATGAACATTTCGATCTCCATTATGCGCTGCGGCAGAACCTGGTGCAGTTTTATCTTTGGGGCGGCTTATCTCTCCTCATTTTCCGCTTCAGCTATCGTTTCCCCATTGAATTCCGACCGCTTAGACTTGGTAATCTGCTCCTTCATATTCCGGCAACGCTGTTGTTTGCGAGTGTTCATGAGGGAATTTTTCTCGCCATAATGTGGTTCTTCAACCCACATATCAATGCGGATTTAGTTTCACTTGCTGAATTTTACCGGCAATCATTTGCTTGGGGACTCTCCCTCGATTTGATTGTCGCAACGTTGATCGTCTTTGCGGCGCACGCATTGATCTACTATCAAAACTTCAAGGCTGGAGAAGTGCAGCAGTCAGAGCTCAAAGCGCAACTCGCTCAGGCTCAACTCCAGACGCTCAAGATGCAGCTTCATCCGCATTTTCTTTTCAACACGCTTCACTCGATCTCTTCGCTGGTGTTGGAAGACCCGCCGAGAGCAAATAGCATGATTGCCCGGCTCGGCGATTTCCTGCGACTGACGCTCGAACATTCTGACGAACAGATGGTCACACTCAAACAGGAAATAGAATTCCTGCGCTGTTATCTCGAAATAGAGCAGGTGCGCTTTGAAGACCGACTCAGTGTGGACTTTAGAATAGAACCGACGACACTCTCCGCGTCCGTTCCTCATCTGATCTTGCAACCCCTGGTAGAGAACGCGATTCAGTATGCTATAGCTCCCCATGCTGCTCCAGGTTGTATCAAGGTCGAGGCCAAGCGAGTGGACGGTCTGCTACGGGTCGAAGTGAAAGACAGCGGGCCGGGAATAGAGATGAGCAGCAGTTCGATTGAAAAGCAGGGAGTGGGCTTGAGCAACGTACGCGCACGGCTCAAACAGAACTACGGTGCCGACTTTCGTTTTGAGATAGCGAATGTTCCGGAAGGAGGGCTGGCCGTGCTTCTGGAAATGCCGTTCCGACAGGCGATGACTAAGGATTTGGTTAGTGGGTAACAAGTTGAATGAAGGAAGCGAAGATTAGAGTTTTGATCGTGGACGACGAGTCACTGGCACGTAAGTTTATTCGTCGAATGTTGAAGGACGATCAGGAGGTCGAGATTGTGGGGGAGTGCGGCAATGGCAAAGATGCCGTGACCCAGATCAGGAGACAGGATCCCGATCTCGTTTTCCTCGATGTTCAGATGCCGGAGATGGATGGCTTCTCAGTACTCGAAGCGGTCGGCGTCGATCGATTGCCAGAGATTGTCTTTACGACAGCCTACGAGCAATATGCGATTCGAGCCTTCGAACTGCACGCGCTCGATTATCTCCTGAAACCATTTGACCGGGCACGATTCAAGGATGCGATGAGACACGCCAAAGAGCGGTTTCATTATCGGCAACTCGACGACGGCCGCGCGCAGATAGGCGCGCTGCTTGAAAACGTCAAGCGCCGATCGCAGTATCTGGACCGCCTCATCGTCAAGGCGGGCGGCCGCATCAGGTTTGTAAAGACAGATGACATTAGCTGGATAGAAGCTGACGATAAGTATGTGCATCTTCACTTCGGAAAGAGCGCGCAGATGGTGCGGCAGACTTTGGGCGCCATGGAAACCCAACTCGACCCGGCGAAGTTCCTGCGCATCCACCGTTCGGCGATAGTAAACATTGAACGCATTCAAGAGTTGCAACCGATGTTTAGCGGCGAGCACGCAGTCGTCATGGAAGACGGCACCAGATTGACCCTCAGCCGCAAATACCGGGACAAACTGTTCGAGCTTCTGGGCAAGCCGCTTTAATCTTCACTCCTCAATCAGGTGAATTCACGCCCTTACCATCTCATCTCACGACATTATTGTTGGTGACTTCAAAGGCCTGTTCTATCTTTCCGCCACACAAACATGGTGGGCCAGACCTTTAATGTTTGGCTGGGCGCGATTTTGCCAGAGCAGTGAGCGCGAGTCTTCGGGTGCTAAGGAGGTCACGTATGTCCCTACGAATCCTTTTCTTTTTTGTGATCTTTCTTCTTTGCGGCTATCTGCTGGTTCAAGCGCAAACGCCTGCCTCGGGAATCGATCATTATGAACACGGCCTCAAGAGATTACAGAAGGGCGATCTCGATGGGGCCATTGAGGAATTCACGAAAGCGATTTCGATCGGTTCGCATCTGGATTCCAGTCAGCTTACTCGCAGTAAGGTGGCGCCTGGCGCGAATGGTTTCGCAGCCTCTGACAGCGAAGCGACGGAAATTAGTGTAATTGATCCTTTCACCGCCAACGCTTACACCAATCGCGGTACTGCCCGTTATAAGAAGGGAGACATTGACGGGGCGATCGCGGATTACGAGCTGGCAATCCAGATCAATCCAGGCCTGGCTGGGGCCTATCTTAATCGCGGCAACACGCGGTATGCCAAAGGAGATCGCGACGGCGCTTTGGCCGACTGGAATCGAGCCCTAAGAATTGATCCTCGTCTCTATGAAGCCTATAACAACCGTGGGACGCAGCGAGCCAGTCTGTTGGACCTTGATGGAGCGCTGGCCGACTTCAACCAGGCCATCAAGCTCAATCCTCGGCTCGCCGAAGCCTACTATCACCGCGGCTGGCTGCGGACAGATACGGGAGATTTTGAAGGAGCAATCTTGGACTTCAACCGTGCCCTTGAGCTGACTCCCCAACTGGTCCAGATGGTGCCTTGGGCTTACCACGGCCGCGGCACGGCTTGGATGTCACTTGACTTTAAGCGCGCCATCGCGGATTTCAACCGCGCCCTTGAGCTCGACCCGAATCTCGCCAACGCTTACATGAATCGGGGCCTGGTCTTATTGCTTCAGGGAAATGAGAAAGCAGCTGAAAAGGACTTCGAGCGCTTTCGCGCTCTCAGGCCAGATATGAAGGACGAACTCGACCGAAGCATCAAATTGGCGAGAGAATTGCGGGCGGAGAAACACTAAGCAGTGCTATACAAGAACAGCTGACATACCGGATCGAAGCAGACGCTAAGTATGTCTCACGGGGTGGGGCACCAAACTGACCATCCTCAAATACCTAGACAAATTTGTTGGAGCTTCTTGGCAAGCCGCGAGATCAACTGGCGGAAATAAGGATAGGAGGGATCATGAAAAAGCCATTGATGATGTCAGCCTGCAATCTGGTCTTCTGGGTTCTCGCTGCCTTTGCGTCACTAGCGTCCGCTCAAACCGTTGGTCAGTTGATTCCGCACAAGGTGAAATTGGAGTCTGTCGACTACCTCGGCAAGCGGGCGGTAAAGATCACGGAAGATGGCCAAGTGGCCAATGGTGAAGCATTCGTGATCGTGAAAGACGCCGTCTTTCACAATGGCGCGATCGAGGTGGAACTGGCGGGCGTCCCGCCGACGCCGCCAGCGGCTCGCGCGGCTTTATTGGAATCGCCTTCCGTCTTCAGAACGGCCAGTTCGAGTACATCTAACCTGCGTCCGACCAACGGCCGCGCCGATGACCAAGTCCGCCGCAATCATTCCACGCAGTATAGTGCGTACCCAAATTTTAGCTTCGCGGACGCCCGCCAGCAGGCACCGGAAAAGTATGAGAGTTACGTGGACCTCGAGCCGGGCGTCTGGATCCGCTACCGTATCACGGTCGAAGGGACGAAGGCCCGCCTGTATGTCCACGGCACCAGCCAGCCCTGTCTGATTGTGAATGATCTCAAACTCGGTGATTCCTCGGGCGGCGTGGCCCTTTGGATCGGACCTGGCACCGAAGGTTATTTCACTGGTCTCGAGATCAAGGCCGCTACTGCTGGATTTGTCACCAACGATGCCGCTAACCTCAAGCTCAGGTTTTTTTGAGTAAGATCGTCCCAGTGGGACCGTTACAGCTTGGATTGAAAAATTCAGACATTGGGGTTATCCGAGATGGTCTCTGACCGTAATAGGTCTGCTAGAAGTAAGCGGAGCAATCCTGCTCTTGATTCCTCGATTTGCGATCTACGGCGTGGGGATCCTAATCGCTGTAATTTTAGGTGCAGCATACACGCATCTTGCGAATGGGGAAGGATTGGCAGTCATGCGTCCTTTGATTTTTCTCGGTTTTCTTGTGGCAGTTGGTTGCCTAAGAAGATCCCGGGCGTCAGAGGAAATCAATCCTCGATTTATTTCTCGCAAGTAAGGTGTGCGTCACCGTTGGAAAGTAACGAGACATCGCATCGAGGACACGCACAGTCATACCAATCCTGATTCTGAGTTTGCCTTTCATCATTCCCTTGATTATCCTCCGCGCGACCAGCTCTACAGGCATGCCGCTCCGGGCGACG
>JBKPCC010000009.1:0-25090 GCA_046727215.1 Acidobacteriota bacterium | reverse complement strand
TAATCTGCGCTTATCTGACTGCATCTGCGGCTGGTGATTACGTCTTTGCCTAACCCTTTGTCGTCCGACAAATCCCATTCGTCTTATTCGCCTTTGTTGTTTGTGCTCGCTGCTGCAATTCTTTGGAGCACCGGCGGGTTATTCATCAAATGGACCAGCATCTCGGGACTGGCGTTGTCGTTTGGTCGTTCGCTGACGGCGGCAATTACCGTCGCGCTGTTCACACGCCACGAAGGTTTTGGGTTCAACCGCATGACAGCCGTCACATCTGTGCTGTATGCGGCGCTGCTTATTCTGTTTGTTCTCGCGACCAAGAAAACAACCGCAGCGAACGCGATCTTTCTTCAGTACACAGCCCCTATCTACATCCTTCTATTGGAACCGATTTTCTATAAAGAGAAATTTCGGTTCCGAGATCTCATTACAGTTGCGGCGTGCATCTTCGGCATGTCTCTTTTCTTCGTTGGCAAACTACGGCCACAGGATGTGATTGGAAACATCCTCGCACTCGCCTCAGGCGTCTGTTTCGCTTTGTATGTGTTGTTATTGCGCCATGCGAAATCGCGAGCAGTCAATCGCGCGTCATCAGTTATTTATGGAAATCTGTTGGTCGTGTTGATTGCCGCGTATGCAGGGATCGCGGCGTTACCGCACATGACTGAGCGTGATGTTTTGAGTGTCGTGTACCTGGGTGTGATTCAAATCGGCTTGGCTTACACATTGTTCACTGTGGCCATGGCGCGCGGAGTTCGCTCGCTCGACGCCGGCATTATCGGTTACATCGAACCAGTGTTGAATCCTATTTGGGTGTTTTTTGTGATTGGGGAGCGTCCCTCGAATTGGGCGCTGCTCGGTGGAGCGATCATCATCCTGGCGGTCGTTCTTCACATGTTGCTCGATGCAAACGAGCGACGTCTTTCCCTCAAGGACGCGTGACATGAAACTTGGATGGGTTAAACGAGGAACGAAAGACTATTTGACATAAGAGACTGGACATTTGATTTGTAATTTTAGAGCGCCAATGAGGAACCAAGACGATTTGATATTGGAGATTGGACATTTGTCACTTAGAAGCGATTTCGTGTGTTTTCGTGGATCGTCACGGCGGACGGAAAAACGGTTCCCCGAAATGACAAAAAGAACAGACGAAAAGGCTTTAAATGACAAATGTCAAATGTCCAGTCTCCAATGTCAAATCGTCTTTTCTTCTTTCTGCGTGCCATTCATCTTTTAAAGCATCCATTGTCGTCGGTTCTCGTAGTACGAAGGCGATCGGTCGGGATACCTTTTCTTGTAGCGGTGATACCGGTCCAGCAAAGTTTTGTAACGCGTGTCCGACGAATGAAGGGGCATGTGCGGCAAAGCCCTAAGATAATCTTCGATCCGCCGCATGCTTCTAGAAGAGAAGCGCCAATCGTAGTTTCCTAAATCATAAAGGTTGGCCTGAGCGTATCCCACGATTCTGCCTGAGAAATCTACGTATGGGTCGAAATAGCTCCAGGTTAGATCTCTAAGACTGCGAAACACGGGTCGTCTGCCGTGTAGACCAATGTCTCGCGAACGACCGATGGAACCCCAGCGGCCATCGTGTTTGAAAACAAAGACCACATGGTCCAACAGGTCTTTCGACGCCATATCCAGCAGCAGCGGCGGATATCCATGTTGCTCCAGAATGACCGCCGCTCCTATCGCTGCCTCGAGACAGTGCACTTCGTTCCGCCTGATAACCTCTCGAAAGGAGCGAAGTGTTCCTCCTTTGCTTTCCCAGTTGTAAGGCATTGAACTGAAGAAACGTTGAACCTTGGCTGGTGTGTTTAACAGCTGAATGAGATTCCATTCGCGCCTGGTGAAGGAGTCTTTGAGAGGTGGGGCCGCCATTCGTAAAAAGGAATACCAGACAGACGGGACAAAGGCAAAACATTGGTCGACCAAAGACTCCCAACTTTCACTTTTGGTCAGCCCACTGCTGCGCGGCCTTGCTTCAGAGGGGTGCGCTGTTGTAAGAGATTACACACCTGAACTTGCCGCGCTAACAGAACCGTGTCACGCGAACAATGAATCCGGGGTTTTCTAGAACCGAGGTTGATCTCAATACATCAAGCAGGTGGCCCAAGGAATGGAACCAGATCTTTCAGCTTCGCAAATGAGTCGCTCCGAACAGGAAACCGAGAACGAAGGTAGCCGTTTGATTGAGCAGATCGAAAGCGCACTCGCAATTGTCGCCGTCCGGTCAGGAGAAGATTTTGAGGCGCTCGACGCTGCCGCGGACCGCATTGAGCGCGCAGCGCGCGACCTGACCGATGCGCTTCGAGAACTTTCGCGCGAACGCCGCGAGAAGGCGGGGCGGGGTTAACCCTTGCGTTGACTTACAATCCCATAACTGATCCATTGGAGGAATAGATGACTTCAATTCGCCGGGAACGAGAAACTGTGCACCTGGGCCGTAAAAACTCTGATTATGATTTAAACAATTACGGGATCACTGCACCCGCTTCCGTTTACTGGAATCTCAACACTCCGGAGCTTTACGAAGAGATTGCCCGGCGCGAAGAAGGAGTCCTCTCAAACCATGGGGCGATACTTGTTGATACCGGCGAGCACACGGGCAGAGCGGCCAAAGACAAAGCGATTGTTCGGGAACCGCAAAACGAAGATAAGGTCTTTTGGGGAGACGTCAACAAGGACTTTCCGCAGGATAAGTTCAATAGCCTAAAAGGTCGGATGATGGCCCACGCTCGGGGTCGCGAGCTCTTTGTGCAGGATACCTACGTAGGCGCTCATCCAAAATATCGCCTGCCTGTCCGTGTGATTACCGAGCTGGCGTGGCACTCGTTGTTTGCGCGGACGATGTTCATAAACGACTCGACAGTCACAACACCGCATCGGCCACAATTTACCGTCATCAATTTCCCGAGTTTTCAGGCGGATCCAGAACGAGACGGCACGCGTTCCCGCACATTCATTTTGTTGGATTTTAGCCAGCGACTGGTTTTGATCGGCGGCACATCGTACGCCGGCGAAACTAAGAAAAGCGTTTTCACATTGATGAACTATTTATTGCCGCAACAGGGCGTAATGAGCATGCATTGCTCCGCCAACGTTGGTGCGGAAGGCGATGTTGCGATCTTTTTTGGCTTGTCCGGTACGGGTAAGACAACCTTATCGGCCGATCCGGAAAGGCGATTGGTAGGTGATGACGAACATGGTTGGTCAGATGATGGCGTCTTCAACTTCGAAGGCGGCTGTTATGCAAAGGTGATCAAGTTGTCGGCCGAGGCTGAGCCTGACATCTACCGTACGACTAAAATGTTCGGCACGATTTTGGAAAATGTAGTTTTCGATCCTCAAACCCGAAGCATCAATTTGGACGATGCAACAAAAACTGAAAACACCAGGGCGTCTTATCCGCTGACGAGTATTCCCAACATCGTTCCTTCCGGTCACGCTGGTCACCCCCGCAACATCATCATGCTTACAGCTGACGCGTTCGGTGTTCTGCCACCTGTATCGCGTCTGTCGCCGGCACAGGCGATGTACCACTTCCTATCAGGCTACACGGCGAAAGTTGCCGGCACGGAAAAAGGAATCAAGGAACCGGAGGCGACTTTCTCGACGTGCTTCGGCGCGCCATTCATGGTGTTGCATCCGGGTGTGTATGCAGATCTTCTGGGCAAGAAAATGGAACAACACAAAGCCGCCTGCTGGTTAGTGAATACCGGTTGGAGTGGTGGTCCTTATGGTGTCGGCGCTCGCATGAAGATCCAACACACGCGAGCGATGATTCGGGCGATACTCAATGGGACGCTGGCCAACGTACCCACAAACACGGACCCGATATTTGGGGTTCAAGTGCCGTCAAGTTGTCCTGATGTTCCCGCCGAGGTGTTGCAACCACGGAATACCTGGGCTGACAAGGACGCATACGACAAGCAGGCACGTGATCTGGCGCGGCGATTCAATGAGAACTTTAAAAAATATGAAAGCGGTGTCTCTGAGGCGGTTCGGGCGGTTGCGCCAAAGATTTGATCGTGTGTCGCGTGGAATTACTGCAGTGAAACTCAGCCTGGCGGCCACTTCATGGGACGGCCGGCAAGAACGTGAACGTGCAGATGAAACACAGATTGGCCTGCGCCAGGTCCAGTGTTGATAACGGTCCGGTAGCTATTGTCTGAATGACCTGCTTCATTTGCTACTCGCGCGCCCATTCTCAACAAATGGCCAAGTAGTGCCTCATCCCGCTGCGAGGCGTCATCCAGAGATTCGATGTGCTCCCGGGGAATCACCAGGATATGCGTCGGAGCCTGAGGGTTCACATCCTGAATTGCGACGCACCGCTCATCCTGGTGAACTACAGTAGCCGGTACATCGCCGGCGATTATCTTGCAAAATAGGCAATCATTCGAAGACATGAATTTGATTTAACCATAAGTACGAAATGACACGAAACGAAAACATAAGCACGAAATCACACGAAACGAAAACATAAACTACACGAAATGTTAAATAGGCCCTACCGGTCCAATAGGTCCTATATGGCGAGCACTTTACGCAGTCGCCAAGGGTGCAGTGACGTGTTCTCGTATTCGTTCGATGTTTGCACCCACCTCGCGGAGTTTGGCTTCGATCTTCTCGTAACCGCGATCGATGTGATACACACGATCGATGACCGTCTCTCCTTTAGCCACCAGTCCCGCCAACACGAGTGAGGCGGACGCTCGCAGGTCGGACGCCTGAACCGGCGCGCCTGTCAATGTCGTCGGACCGTCAACTGTCGCGGTCCGTCCCTCAACATGGATGCGTGCGCTCATGCGTTGCAGCTCCGAAGCGTGCATAAACCTATTTTCAAAAATAGTCTCGTTGATGATAGAGCTTCCTCTGGCTTGGGTCATGAGCACCATGTATTGCGCCTGCATATCTGTTGGGAAACCCGGATAGGGTTCAGTGGTTACATCGCTGGCCCTTAAGCCGTTACAGCAGCGCACTTGAAGCGTGCTGGGATTGAGTTCGTTGATTTCAACGCCGATTTCTCGGAGCTTTGTGATGACCGTTGACAGATGCTCCGGCATACAGTCCTTTACTTCCAACTCACCACCAGTCAGGGCGGCGGCCGCGATGAACGTTCCAGTCTCGACCCGGTCAGGGATAATTGTGTGTTCCGCTCCGCCAAGATTCTTGACTCCGTGAATTTGTATGGTGGATGTGCCTGCACCAAGAACCCGGGCTCCCATTTTGTTCAGAAGTTCAGCAAGATCGACCACCTCGGGCTCGCGGGCAGCGTTGTAAAGGGTGGTGCGGCCTTTAGCCAGCGTCGCAGCGAGCATTAAGTTCTCTGTTCCCGTAACAGTAACTTTGCTGAAGTTAACTTCCGCTCCATGAAGGCCGCCTTTGGGAGCTCGCGCCACAACGTTTCCCGCTTCCAGCTTCACCAGCGCTCCAAATCTCTCGAAGCCTGCAAGATGCAGATCGATTGGTCGCGTTCCAATCGCACAACCTCCGGGCAGGGAGACTTTGGCTTTCCCGAAACGCGCGAGCAACGGACCAAGCGCGAGGACCGAGGCGCGCATAGTTTTAACAAGGTCATAAGGAGCTTCGAAAACCTCAACATTTGCTGCGCTGATTTTGTGAGTTCTAAGTTCCGGGGTGAGCACAGTAGCGCCCAGGTCCTCAAGAAGACGTCGCTGTGTGATGATGTCACGAACGTACGGTAGATTGTGCAGGATTACGTTCTCGGGCGTCAGAAGAGCCGCGGCCATGCACGGCAGTGCCGAATTCTTTGCACCGCTGATTGTGACGCGTCCGTGTAACGGGTTTCCGCCTGAGATTAGGAATTTCTCCACGTCAGACAGCTTAAAGTAAAACCATGAACGGATAAAGGGGTAGGGCCACTGGCTGGTCCCGTGGAACCTGACGTTTGCAACCCAGGTACAAAAAGAAGCCGCCGGTGAACGCGAAAAGATTTGGCCTCAGATTAACGCGGAGATCAAGACGAATGACGGGCTTACGTAGCCCGGAAATCATGGTCTAGAACCGTGCATTCTATCGCGTTATCAGCGTTAATCTGCGCGCAAAATCTTTCGCGTTCATCTGCGGCTAATTACTCGTGGCCCAAAGTAAGTCGTTGTTATTGTGACTCGTTCGCGGTTACGCGTCTGATTTTAACGCCGCCATTGGTAGTCATGGCGCGAACGGTAGCGCCCCCCGAACCAAGATTTACGGCAAGCTCCCTGCTGATTCGTCCCTGCACAGTGACGGGGAATTCAATATTCAACCCGCCATTTACAGTTCCAGTAACCAGGTGCGCCGAATAGTTATCGGGAATGCTCATGATGATTCCGCCGTTGGTCGTGCTCACGTCCAGCTCTTCTCCGTCCCACCGGTCCCCATCAAGATCTATGACTAACCCGCCGTTCGTGGTACTGCCGTGAACTGTTCCACCAACCTTTCGTAATATGACGCCGCCGTTTAGAGCAGTGAAATCGATGCGCCCGCGCACTTCGTTAATGGCGATGCCTCCATTGTGTGTTTCCAGCGAAAGGTCTGACCGCCTGGGTACAAAAATTTCATAGCTGACGTCCCATTGATAATCTTTCCGGCGGGCTGGTCCATCGGCGTAGATCTTTGACGAGCTGGTTTCGATTCGAATCTGTTTCGCCAAATCGTCTGCTTCGCTTTGGGTCATCGCTGCTGTTTGAATGCGAGCACGAATCAATACGTCACCGCGGTCCCATCCCTTAATCGATATGCCCCCATTTTGTTTTCCGTCCACAGCAATTGCACCGGACGAAGCCAGCGTTTGCTCTCGCATTTCACAGTGCCCGACCAGCCGGTCGTTGTACCAATTGTCGCGGCATCCAAGCGAGGCTTTTTTGTCTTTTTCAGTTTGCGCTGACACCATTACGCCGGTTACGGCTAACAGGAAAAATGTCAGTGTGGTGCGCGCTAAGGTGGTTTTCATGGTGGTCTCTCCTCAGGTGTTGCGTTTGCAGGTTTTCGGTGTTCTGAAGCGTAAACACCACGGCCGGGACGGTTTGTGACGGGAATTTTCGTCTTTGGAGTGCTGCGACTTGTCGCAGCTTTTTAGGCCACATGGCTTTACCGGGAAAAGCTGCGACAAGTTCGCAGCACTCCAAAGAGAGTTAAGCGCGTTTCTTTTGTAAAACCACTATGCGAGGAATCCCCTGCAAATCCGGGTACATGTCCAGCAGGCGCCAATCATCGGTTTGAATCATTTCCCGCACCGCGTCGCCCTGATCAAACCCGATTTCAAACAGTAGGTGTCCTTCAGGTTTCAAGTATGCAGGGCTTTGAGCGAGTAGGGTGCGAATGACTCTTAATCCGTCACCTCCCGGGGTTAAAGCCAAACGAGGTTCGTGATCCTTGACCTCTCTTTGCAGGCCGGAGAATGCCGCAGCTGACACGTAAGGCGGATTGGAAACGATCATGTCAAACAGCGGGTGCGTCTCGTCCAAAGCCGAAAAGCAATCCGAAACAAAGAATCGGCAACGTTCGCTGACGCCATGACGCGCGGCATTCACTTTTGCGATCTGGAGAGCCGGCGAAGAAATGTCCAATGCGACCGCTTTGGTTTCCCGTCTGGCATTGAGTAGAGATACACTGATGCAACCAGATCCCGTTCCGACATCGCAGATTAGCTTTGACTGTTGAGGATGATCATTCAGCAGATTTAATGCACGCTCGACCAAAAGTTCTGTTTCTGGCCGCGGAATAAGCACATCCGGAGTCACTTTGAACCGGAGGCCAAAGAAATCCTGCACGCCGGTGATGTATTGAAGTGGCTCGCCCGTAGCGCGGCGCTGCACGTATTCATCGAACTTCTGAATGTTGTGATATGCAATCGCTTCGTCTGAATAACTGATCAGATAAGTGCGATCACGGTTCAAAACATGTGACAAAAGAGACCCAGCCTCACGACGCGCTTCAGGCACGCCTGATTGCGACAGCACCGTTGTGGCCGACGCAATCAACTCAGCAATTGATGACGAGTTATCTGACAAGTGAGTTGCGGGTTACCTTTCAATTGGCGATCGTCGGTTGCGATTTTTGATTGATAGCATTGGATTTTCCTCTTGTAGCTACCGCGACGTTTGCACCTGGAAGCGAAGATTAGAGATTTTTAATTTGCGGAACTATTCGCGCATTGCAAATTTCTACTCAATACAACGGCAACGAGTCTCTCGTTCCTCCCGTGTACGTTAAGGGCCTCCGGTGACACCGCGTCACCGGGGGCCCTGACGTTAAAGGCAGGAGGTTTAACAAGGTTTGACGCACGAAAGGGCCCCATCTTGAACGCGCTTGTTAAAAGCCTCCTATTGTTCGGTCTTAACTGGCTCGATGCACAGCTAACGATTCTGTGGGTGCGGTTGAACGTCGCCACGGAAGGCAATGACCTAATGGCGCACCTGTTAAGTCTCGGCGAGAATCAGTTCCTCCTATTCAAACTCGGCATTGGCGGCTTTGCTGCGTTTGTTCTGTATCGCGCTGGTCATCTACCGTTGGCGAAGCGGGGAATGCGCCTGGTGCTAGCAATCTATCTTGGCCTGATGCTGATGCATGCGGCCATTGGGTTTTATGCCTTGGGCTGGGAGGCACCATCCACGGTGTTCGCATATTTCGCCAGTCTGCCTCATACAATCCTCGCTCTCTTCCGGTAATTTCGGTCTTCCCGCGTCTTCCGCGCCCGCAGGTCTCCATTTTCACCGTCTCTCCATCTCTCCGTCTCCCCATCTCCCCGTGTCCCCGCACCTGGCGGGTTGCAGAGCGGCTACAATCGGCCTAAATTACCGCTTGCCGGGTTCCCATAGTACCGCTGGCGCAACCGCTTGCCATCGAGCCGGCATCTTATTGTTGCCCATTTTTATTGACGATCTTTAGGATCGTCTTAGCTGGCGAAACGCCATTGAGAGAAAAACCATGTATAAATTATCAGCACGTCAAATCTTAGTAATCGCACTTATTTCAGGAATTTTTGCGGCGGGAAGTGTCGCGATCCTTGATCGCCTTTCGAACCGCCTGCAGCCGTCTACAGCGGCATTCTCGGAAAACTCATCTT
Organism: Acidobacteriota bacterium; assembly: GCA_046727215.1. Classification (GTDB taxonomy): domain Bacteria; phylum Acidobacteriota; class Blastocatellia; order Pyrinomonadales; family Pyrinomonadaceae; genus PSRF01. Next base: position 16,020 of record JBKPCC010000009.1, on the reverse strand, counting down.
CAAAGATTTCCGATCCCGCTACAGTCACAGATGAGCAAAACAATATCGAAATCTACCGCGCGCTTTCTCCGGGTGTTGTAAATATTCACTCAACGTCATATGCCCGCGACTTCTTCGGATTCGTTGAACCGCAGGAAGGAGCCGGCTCCGGCTCGATAATCGATCAGGAAGGTAACATTCTTACGAACTACCACGTAATTGAAGGCGCGCAAAAACTCTCCGTTAGCTTCGGCAGCGAGAAGAACTATGCCGCTAAAGTGGTCGGCGGAGATCCGGATACGGATCTTGCAGTTATAAAACTGATCGAATTACCGCGCGAGCCATTGACCACGGTTCCCATGGGTGACTCTGAAAAGCTGTCAGTCGGTCAGAAGGTTTTAGCGATCGGAAATCCTTTCGGTTTGGATCGAACGTTGACTACCGGCGTAATCAGCGGACTACAACGTCCAATACGCGCGCGCAACGGCCGGCTGATTGAAGGAGCAATTCAAACTGACGCTTCGATCAATCCCGGTAATTCAGGTGGTCCATTGCTCGATTCGCATGGCCGCATGATCGGCATCAACTCGCAAATACTTTCTCCGTCAGGGACGTCTGCGGGTGTTGGATTTGCAGTTCCAGTGAACATCGCGAAGCGCATAGTCCCGCAGTTGATGCGTTCAGGAGAAGTTAAACGCGCGAAGTTAGGGATCAGCACCCGTAATGTCGAGTCTTTTAAGAATCAGGTAAATCTTCCAGTGCCAGATGGTGTTCTTATTTGGCAAGTGCAGCCTGGTGGCGCTGCCGCGAGCGCAGGATTGCGCGGCCTGCAACAGACGGAAGACGGCGATGTCGAGTTGGGAGACATCATCGTCGGTATCGATTCAGAAAAGGTGGCGAATTCGGACGATTTGGCTCGAGTACTGGACAAACATCAGGTGGGTGATGCGGTCAATGTTCAAATCGTTCGAAATGGCACGCGCATGAGCGTTCCGGTGCGACTTGCCGAACTGCCCGGCTCACGACCCCAAACTCGCAGAATTTGATGCATCTTGATATCAGGTGACATATTGATCCTGAAATCAAGGTTGGTAGAACAGTTAGGAAGGGAGCAGTCGCTACACACCAGGTCCGGTAGGTTCAACGCGCCCCCGCTCGAGTTTGAATGCCAGTGCTTTTGGGTTCATGAGAGCTGGGGCTGCTGCATTTGCTGATTGCTTCGATGTTGAAGCTTTTTGAGACTCGCGTTGAATCTGGCGCACCTTGTGTGTAGCGACGCCCCTTCCCGACTTGTTCTATCTAATCTTGACCGTGTAGCCTCCCAAACTTGTGCTGATAATCACGACAGCTCCGCTTGATCACCTCTAACGCTTCGGTTCTGTCATACACTTCAACAATTTCCACTCGGCGAGGTGCATCACTTGGCAGCTGCTTGTAGCTCAGGAAATAGTGTTTGAGTCGATCGATAAGTCCTTTGGGACAATCGCTGATATCCTTCATGTGCCCGTAGGCGAGGTCCTGATCCAACACCGCCAGGACCTTGTCGTCAGCCTGGTCGCCATCAATCATCCGAAGGCCGCCGATCGCTTTTGCGCGCACAAAAAAACCTCCGTGGGCAAAAGCTTTCTCAGAAAGCACGCAAATGTCCATTGGGTCACCATCGCCTCGGAGGTTTTCCAATCCTGCTTTCTCCGCTGATCTCCTGGCAGTTTCGTCGCCGCAGTAAGTCTGCGGAATGAAGCCATAGAGCGACGGGCACATTGAAGAGAACCTTTGCGGCCGATCAACCTGTAAATGGCCAGATACTTTGTCCAGTTCATATTTCACTGCGTCCGTGGGAACGATTTCAATGTAAGCGGTAACGATGTCGGGAACATCCGGACCGGGCGATACTCCATGCCAGGGATGGGCCTGGAACATGAATTTAAATGCGTCGACAGGTGGCCCTTTTGGTTCGTCCATGACTTGGCTCCGTATTTCAGTGTGAATTCTGCTCGGTGCTAGAATCCTAACGTCGCTTAAGGCTGCATTCAACTATCCTCAATTGAAATCACACGATGGTTGCGACCACTGAAACAGTAAATCAACGACTCGCTTCACGCGCGATCTCCATGCGCTGGATCATCAGCAGCCGTGATGATCTTGTCTGGTTTATTGGGTCAGTTGCTTCGAGCTATGCACTGTTCGTGCTGTATATCACCGGGATCTTGCCTTTGCTGCCAATGATTGCAATCTGGGCGATCCTCATAGATGCGCCACACGTGTTTGGCACTTTTTCCCGAACTTATTTTGATCGAACCGAGCGCCACAATCGAGCGCGGCTGCTTTGGGGTTCGCTCCTCTTCTTTCTAGTCGGGCCGGTCATGGTTCTGGCAGGCGCAGGATTTGTCTTCTTTTTCGTTGCTGCGTTGTGGGCTTACTACCATCTGGTCAAGCAACATTATGGATTCATGGTGTTGTACAAAAAGAAGAATGACGATCTCGCCCCGATTGATAATGCCCTGGATCGTTTGCTGCTGTTGTTTGCCTTTAACTACCCGTTTGTGGCTTTCATAGTCAGCGATCGCGACGCTATGGCGCATGTTCCTCCCGTTCTGTTGGGTGGCCTGAATATTGTAGCGTCGATTTTGCTGGCCGGAACGATTGTACTGGGGATCCTATGGCTGGGAAGGCAAATACAACGCGCCGTTGTTGGTGAACGGCTCGACGGTCCGAAGTACTTGTTGCTTGCAGCCGCGCTTCCGTTGCACTGGATCGTCTTGCTTACGCCAATGCCACAGAAGCCGATCGCAATCGTGGCGATCCTTACGATTTATCACAACCTGCAATATCACCGCCTGATTTGGTTTCACAATCAAAAATATCGGCGGCCAGGTCAGCCCGTCGGTTCTGAGAGCAACTCATCACGTTACGGTGCGGCAGAATTAATCAGCCGCCGCTTGTTGTACTACATCGCATTTGGCGTGTTGTTCGGATTGCTGTATCAGGGTCCACGTCAGATGCTCGGCTACCTAAGCTTGAGGAGTGGCAACGGTCTCGTGACCCAGCAGTCGATACTAATCCAACTCGGAGTGTCGTTCCTTTGGGGCTACGCTTTCATTCACTACTATTTGGATTCCAAAATTTGGCGCATCCGTCGTGATCCCTCGGTCGGCAAAGCGCTGAATATGTGACACCTGGTTTTTGTAGCAACATCGAAATCTTTTCTCCAACAGATTCTTCACGCAAAGACGCGAAGGAGCAAAGACGCATCATCATCAAAGATCACGCCGAATTCATGATGATTTCCTTTGCGGCTTTGCTCCTTTGCGTCTTGGCGTGAAAATCCTTGATCCGACGTCATAGCCGCGAAACAACATGGCGGACTACGAATTTGTAACCATCTGGAAATTCAAAGCGCCACAAGGAAAAGTGTGGGACCTGGTGTTCCACTCTGAAGATTGGCCGGCATGGTGGCGAGGCGTCGAACGCGTTGAACGTCTAAAAGAAGGGGACGAAAATCACGTCGGCGCGATCCATCGCTATACATGGAAGAGTAAGTTGCCCTACACGTTGGTTTTCGAAATGGAAACGACCCGAGTTGAACCCATGAACATCATCGAAGGACGCGCCGTTGGGGAATTACAAGGCAGGGGCCGGTGGCGATTCTCGAGCCATGGTGAGATAACAACGGCTCGTTACGACTGGAACGTGCAAACGACAAAACCTTGGATGAATCTTCTGGCCCCGATCGCGCGCCCGTTCTTTAGTTGGAATCACAATGTGGTTATGCGTTGGGGTGGTGAGGGACTAGCGAAGCGCTTAGGAGTGCAGTTGTTGACCTCGTAGGATTTCACGCAGAGACGCAAAGGAGCAAAGACGCATCAAAGAAATCACGTCGTGGGCGTTGACCTTTGATGTCTTTGCTCCTTAGCGTCTTTGCGTGGAAACTATGCGCTAAGAAAGATAGGACAGGGATAGAACGCGAATTTCGAAGCCGCTAAAATCGGCAATCGCCAATGCCTGGTTAATCTTCCTGGTGCTCTTCACCGTTATAGTGCAGAAGACTCTTTTCTTCGTCTATGACAGTTTCCAGGTGAACTGGCCGGCCCCAAAGCGTGTGCACATGCTCGAGCGCTTTGCGGGCATAACGCATGTCGAGTTCAGTGCCTTCGTAGGAATGCTTCAAATATAACTCCCGATTTCCATTGTAATCGCCGTCTTCTACCTGGATGTAGGGAAAACCAAAATTAGTCATGTTCGCGACTAACTGATCACGAACACGCTGCCACTTCTTTTCTGTGATCGTCCACTCCTCTTCATCAACCAATTCGTAAACAAAAAGATCGAGTTCCTCACAAAGCTCTGCCGTCAGATAGTTGCGCAGGAAAGAGACATCATTCTCGAGTTCGCGGACTTCAAATAGTTTTTCGCGACCTTCACCACCGGGACGACCAAATTTCTCGCGTTCTTCCGGAGTCGGGTTCTCCCACCGTTTTTCAATGTCTTCCCAGATTTTGTAGCCCAGATAATATGGATTGATTTGTCCCTTCTGCGGCGAAACAACGCCGGAATGCAGATTTGCAAATTCAATGTGTTCGTTATCAGTAAGATCCAGGTCCCGAAGGATGCGTGCATGCCAGATGCTGGCCCAACCCTCGTTCATGATCTTCGTTTGCATCTGCGGGACAAAATATTCCATCTCTTCGTGGACCATCGCCATCACGTCACGCTGCCAGGCGGCTAACGTGGGGGAATGTCTCATGATGTAGAAGACGATGTCTTTGTCCGGCAAGATCTCACGCGGCTTATCCGGGGAGGGCTCTATTGCTTCAGCATCCCTGGCAATGCGACCAAAACTCGGATCGTCAAGATGCCAAAGATCATCGTAACGCCCTTCAGACCGGCGATGTTCCAACCGCCGCTTTTCCTCTTCAGGCGATATCTCACGTTTGATGAAGAAGTTGGGATCTACATGCTCTTCGATGGCCAGAACGGCGTCCAGAAATCTTTCAACATTCTTTCGGCCGTATTTAAACTCGTATCCCATCAAACGTCGCGCGTGGGTAGACACACTTTCGACCATGCGTCGATTAGTCTTCGAGAAGTAAGCGTTGTTCTTGAAGAAGTCGACGTGGCCCAACACATGCGCAATCACCATCTTGTTTTGAACGGGACTATTCGTTTCCAGAAGGAACCCGTACGCCGGATTGGTGTTAATAACGACCTCGTAGATCTTCGAGAGTCCGAAGTCGTACATCGTTTTCATCCGATGATAAGCCTTGCCAAATGTCCAATGTGAATAGCGGCCGGGCAAAGCGTAAGAGCCGACCTCGTACATCACAGTTGCAGGAACAATTTCGAAGTTGGTAGGAAACGGATCAAGTCCAAACTTGCGAGCGATCTCCCAGATCTGCTCAACCGAAACTTCCAGCGCTTTTATTTCACTATCTTCCATATTTGATCTTGCGTTCAGTTATTTACCATCTGTACCACCTTTGGATATGGGACGGTGTAATTAACCTCATATGGTGGCAAAAAAGAAATTTCAGCTGAATCCCCGTCAGATACAGCGAAATTGAAAACTAAGTGAGCAGTTCTCGATGCCGATTGGTCGCTATTGAATCGCCATTGCTTTGCGGCGGAGAGAGCAGAAGCGTGAAATAGAGCATGTCCGTCCAAAATACGCGTGGATGTCACCGTGCCAGACGGATCTATACAAACCTCGACGATAATCTTTATGCCTGTGGCATGGGCTTGTATCGCAATTTTCGGATACGATGAAGGAGCTACTGCTTTCGTAACTACCGGCAGGTCAGATTTCGATTGCGCCGACGATTGTGAGCGGCTGAAAGCGTTAACAAGTGGCGCTATCGACAGCAAACCGATAAGAACGAGAAGTGACGTGTTTTGGCTCATGATTACGGTTCCACTGGCTTAGCCTCAAACCCATCGAAACCGTTAAAACGGTTTCCAATAAAAGCAAGCATCCTGACACCCGGCTGAGGCCGGGTGAGAATGAGAGAGGATTTTTTGCGTAACCCCTCCATCTTTCTTCAATTTGGAGTCTCGACGCCTCGTTTCCCAAAGAACTGCTTTAGCGCCGGATAGACATCCTCCTTGTCGTCAATACGGACACCAACAAATCGTTCCTGGTCCTTGAGCCGATCTTTAAAAATCGAAAGCAGTGCCCCGGACGCGCGGCGATAACTTGCTGAACCCTCTTCACCAATTTCTCCATATCCAAAGAGATTGCACGTATTTATCAGTTCACCAGCGAGCCGCACGGCTTCGTCATTATCCGAGTAATAATTGTCGCCATCGGAAAAATGGAACGGATAAATGTTCCAATCCTTCGGACGATAGCGTTGTTGAATGATGTCGAGCGCCAGTTGATACGCCGACGACACTACCGTTCCGCCAGATTCACCTTGTGTGAAGAACTGCTCTTCGGAGACCTCTTTTGCTTCAGTGTGATGTGAAATGAAAACGATTTCTACGTTGTCGTATTTTGTGCGAAGAAATCGGACCATCCAGAAGTAAAACGATCGCGCCACATACTTCTTGAATTCACCCATGGATCCGGAAACGTCGATCATTGCGATGACAACAGCGTTCGACTCATAGCGCATCACCTCTTCCCACGTCTTGAACCTGAGATCCTCCTTCTTGATGTCACCGAATCGCGCAGGATGGCCTTCACGCGCGTTGCGCTTGATGTTCTCCATGATCATCCGCCGCTTGTCGAGGTTCGCAATTACACCTGTGCGGCGGATTTCATTGAACTGAGTCTTGCGGGATTGAACGGCCTTTTTTGCCTTCTCTTCCAGGAACGGTAGGTGAAGATCTTCAAAAATTAGTGCAGCAATCTCGTCGATATTGACTTCGGCCTCGTAGTACTCCGCTCCAGCTTCCTGACCCGCCTGGCCACCTCCGGTACCCGCGCCAGGTTGGTTTTCGCGTCCAATGACATCTCCTACGCGAGTCTTACCGTCTCCCTGTCCGACATGTTTGCGCTTTTTGTAGTCGAAACGAAATTTGTATTCATCCAGCGCGCGAATAGGAACTTTAACTGTGCGTTTACCGTCAGAAAGGATGATCGACTCGTTAGAAACTATCGAACCAAGGTTTTTTCGAATCGCCTCCTTTACGCGCTCTTTATGGCGGTCCTGATCAATGATGCCCTTACGTTGCAGCGACCAATCGTTACGTTGAATTGACATGTTCGTAACTCGTAATTCGCACTATTAAATCGGACATCCTCAGCCTGCGGCGACTGCAGGTTGCGATGCGTCAAGTTCGGGCGCGCAGAAGTGGGCAAGCAAATGAGCAAACGCATCCGGATACTCCTCGTGCGGTAGATGACCACACTCGCGGAAAATCATAAGACGCGAGCCGGCAATCTCCTGCTGTAATCGCTTGCCATTGCGTAGCGGAACTTCCTGATCGGTTTCGCCCCAAACGAGCAGCGTTGGTTGTGTGATGCGATGTGCGTCAGACGACACGCGTTCAGCGTTCCATCGTCTGACCGTTCGAATGATTGCTCGTTGAGTAGCGCGCGTGCGCAGCGGACGATGCCTGGCCTCAACTCGCCTTTCATCCAGCACCCATGAATGCCGGTCGTAGACTCGCTTCATACGCATTCGCAGCAAACGGCGCGATCCAATCAATAACGGCGCAATCACATCACCAACGAGTGGCGAGCCAAAAAGCCGCATCAGCGCGAATCTCCGCGGATCGTTGTTGCTGACTGCGCCGACCAATACCAGCTTTTCTACGCGATCCGGGTAATCCAGAGCGCAGGTCGCTGCTACTGCACCGCCGTAGGAGCTGCCCACAACAATCGCACTGGAAATTTCCAGTTTGTCCAACAGACCCACGATCATTGCCGCCTGGGTTTCGATCGTGTAGTCGGCCTGCCGGGGCTTTTCTGAGTACCCATGGCCCAGAAGGTCGAGCGCTATTACGCGAAAGCCGGCCTCAGCCAACGGCAGGAAAACTTTGCTCCAGACAAGCGTTGAAGAGGCAAAACCGTGAATCAAAAGAAGTGGAACGCCATCGAGGTCACCACCATCTTGAAAATGGACTCGTTGCCCGTTCACATTTGCAAAGCGCGAGTACTCAGAGTGGAATACCAACTCGCGATTAGTTCGCCAATCAACATCGCGCGGGCGCAGCAGTAACTTTGCGGCGACTGCCGCGGTTGCTGCACCTGCTACCCAGTAACGCTTCTTCATGCCCATTTATTGTAACGCCCGCACTCTTGAGTTTGAGAGAGCGCGGGCGTTTTGTTTCCACCGACTGTTGTTTGCCGCCACTTCAGCGAGACAACAACGTGCCGACGTAAGTTAACAACTCATTCGCGCACACGGGACAATAACCGTGTTCCTTGACGAGGCGATCAACGACTTCATTAATCTTGCGCAATTGATCAGGATCAGGCGTCTTTGCCGAGGTGGTAATCTTCACCACATCTTTAAGGTCGGCAAATATCTTTTTCTCAATGGCTTCCTTAAGTCGCTCGTGCGAGTTGTATTCAAAAGGCTTGCCCTTGCGCGCGTACGACGAAATGCGAATTAGAATCTCCTGACGGAACGTGTTCTTCGCATTTTCTGTAACACCAATCTGTTCTTCGATTGAGCGCATTAACTGCTCATCCGGATCCATTTCTTCTTCGGTGATTGGATCCTTGATGCGTTCCTTGTTGCAGTAGGCCTCAACGTTGTCCAAATAGTTATTGCACATCGTGCGGGCCATCTCTTCAAATGAATAGACAAACGCTCGTTGGACCTCAATCTTGGCCAGCTCATCGTATTCCTTGCGTGACAACGAGATCAGATTCAGGTATCGCTCGCGCTGGTCAGCACTGATGCCCGTATGCTGTTCGAATCCATCTTTGATTGCTCGCAAGGAATCGATCGGGTTGATGCATGTGACACCGTCCCGCACGAGAGCACTCGAAAGCCGATTGATGATGTAGCGCGGGCTGATTCCGTCCATACCCTCACGTACTGTTTCTTCTTTCAGTTCGCGCACATCTTTCGACTTATAACCTTCGACATCCTCGCCGTCGTACAGCTTCATCTTTTTGACGACGTCCACATTTTGACGTTTGGGCTCTTCCAAACGCGTCATCACCGCAAACATGGCGGCCACTCTTAAGGTGTTTGGCGCAAGGTGGACGTTCCGGAGGACTTCCGACTGCCGTAGCAGCTTGTCGTAAATTCGCTCTTCCTGCGAAACACGAAGGTTGTATGGGACACGGACCAGGATAATGCGATCCTGGAGCGCTTCAGATTTGCGATTGCCGGCAAACGCGATGTATTCCGCTTCGTTGGAGTGCGACAGGATTACTTCATCCGCATAAATCATCGCAAACCGGCCGGTCTTAATGCTTTGCTCCTGCGACAGAGTCAAAAGGCTATAGAGAAACTTCTCGTCAACCTTCAGCATTTCCACAAATTCCATCAAACCGCGATTCGCGATGTTCAGTTCGCCATCAAATCGATACGCACGCGGATCAGACTCAACGCCGACTTCGCCAATCGTCGCGAGGTCAATCGAGCCCGTAAGCTCAGTAATGTCTTGTGATTTGGGATCGCTTGGAGAGAAGGTCCCTATGCCAACTCTTTCCTTCTCCGAGAAGATTACTCGATGGACCTGAACGTCTTCATGCCGCCCGTTGTATGTGTGATCCAACGCGTAACGACACTGTGGGCACAAATCACCTTCGATGTAAATTCCGTAATGCTTTTCGATTTCTTCTCGCAGTTGATGAGGAATGAGGTGCAGGGGTTCTTCATGCATCGGACAGTCTTTGATTGCATAGACGGCGCCACCGTCGGTTTTCGTCCAATGCTCCAAACCGCGCTTGAGCATGTTAACGATCGTTGACTTCCCGCCACCAACGGGTCCCATCAAGAGCAGTATGCGTTTGCGCACCTCGAGCCGCTGGGCCGCTGACTTGAAGTATTCGACAAGTCTTGCGATTGGCTCTTCGATGCCGAAGAGTTCAGGCGCAAAAAAGTTGTACGAAATTATCTCGTGGTGAGTGCCTTCGTTCAGTCTCTCGATGCCTGCAGCATGGATCATGTCGTTGACCCGCGCATGCGAGAGTTGGGCGATACGTGGATTCTGCGTGACTAATTCGAAGTAATCACGGAAAGTGCCTTCCCAGCGCAATGCTTCATGCTGGCGGCGCAGATCTTCCAGACGTTCGCTGATATTGAACTTGTTTGTGCCATCCTGCTCTTCCATAGCCTTGTTACAAACCTCATCGGCCTTCGCGCGTGGATAGCGTGTAGGAATAGACCACGCCTGTCATAGAGCGTCCCTCGATATGCGTGCACGCGCGCGTAGCTTGCATCGCATCTTCGAAGCACGAATTCTCAATGAACTTTTCAATTGGGAGTACGGGAGGAACGTTTGGGAAGTGGCCGCTCTGGGGGCTCACCTCCAGGATGCGACCAGTATAGCACATGGTCTAAGGGAGCAAGTCAATCACTATTTTACCCAGCCAGAACCACTCGCGGATGCAAAACGCTCTTTTTCGCATCAAAACACGCAACCGCGATCAGGTTATCTCTTTCATCGAGCAAAGTTATCCAACTTGCATCTGGCCACTCTCCTTCAGTTACCCGGACGTCCACTCCTTGCCCAGCTCGGCGTTGGTCGTCAACACTTAGATGCACAAAAGGCAGTCTTGAGAGGGCTGCAGTCGGAGGATGAAGAATTGTCCCAATGGCCTCCTCGACAACACTCTCCCGGAGCTGCTCCAGGGTTTTAGCGTGGCGCTCATTGAAGTCGCCAGCTCTTGTCCGCCTTAGCTCGGCCAAGTGCGCTGATGTACCTAATTTTCTTCCAAGGTCTTCGGCAAGCGTACGTACGTAGGTGCCAGAGGAACATACGACGCGTACTTTCAAATCGGCCGTACCGTCGTGGTTGTTCTTCAGCAACGCACCATCGCGCCTTATAGCTTCCAATTCATAAATGCATACCATTATCGGAGAACGTTCAACTTCTATTCCTTGTCGCGCGAGTTCGTAGAATTTGCGGCCCTCCCTTTTCTTTGCCGAATACATCGGTGGCACTTGCTGGATGTCGCCGCGAAAACTTTTGAGCGCGGGCTCAATTTCAGATTCGCTCACACGTACTGGCTGTCTGGTTTCTTCAAGAGGAGTGCCATCGATGTCGCCTGTGTCAGTCGCGTAGCCCAGGCGGATGATCGCCTCATACTCTTTGTCCGCCTCGCTTAAGAACTGAGCCAATCGTGTGGCGCGCCCTATAAGCAACACCAAAACTCCAGTGGCAAATGGATCAAGTGTGCCGGTGTGACCGATGCGTGGAATGTGTAGAGTCTTTCGCGCTTGAGCCACCACGTCGTGTGATGTCAGGCCTGCAGGCTTATCGATGATTACCAATCCATTCATTTGCATAATTGTAGATTCACTTAGCGCTGTTGGCGATTGAGAATCTTCTTTGCGTCTTTTGGTCTTTGCGGGAAAATGTCATCATGCGGAAGACCAGTCGTAGACAGCGAAACCCAGAAAACTCCAATTTATCGCCGGAAGACAAGCGCCGCCGAGTGTTCCAGCGAGCCGTGAAATTGTTGGCCGCAAAGCCTAGATCCACAGCCGAACTCCGCGAGCGCCTGCTTGAAACAAGAGGTGCAAGCAAGACAGCAGTGGAAGAAGTTGTCACACGCCTGTCAGAGTACGGCTATCTTGATGACGAGCGATATGCATTTGGTTACGCTTCTCTCACGATTAAGCAAAAACCGGTTGGGCGTAAGAGGCTTGAGCGGGACCTCATGCTCAAAAAAGTTGAGCGGAAGACTGCCGATGAAGCGCTTGATATCGTTTTCAACGAGACCTCGGAGGAGCAGCTGATCGACCGAGCCATCGAAAAACGCTTACGTTTACGTGGCCGGCCGCAAACACGGGAAGACGCCAAAAAGCTTTTTGATTATCTGTTGCGGCAGGGGTTCGGTTTTGAACTTGTAGGTGAGAAGGTGCGGTCGGCATCACAAACCGAGCTCGATGACGCCTGAGGTCGCGGTTTAGGGCGAATCCATTCGTGTGAGAACCTCAACCGGGTTCTCAGTTCCGAATCTCAAGAACACATGAGGAGCCTGAGGTGCGCGTTTCTTGAAGTCATCGAGCCGGGTGAAACTGTTTTGCTGAGCTGGCGCCGCTATTATTAGCAAGTATTCGCCCGGGGCTCCTTTTATCTTGAATTTGCCCACGTTGTCAGTTTCTTCCAACAATAAAAGCATCTCTCCGCGTCCACCTGGCCTCTTCTGCCGGCACCAGGATAAACAATCGATTGCTCAAAGGCTTTTTGTTTTCAGTCGATAGAAGAGTCCCTATCAATGATCCGAAGTCTGGAGAGAGCACGATCTGCACACCTTTAATTTCTGTTCCTTCGTGTCGTGACTTGCTTGAACTTAAGCGCGCACTGCAAGGTTTGTGAACGTAATGACCAGGCTTTTTCTGGATCAGCACCAAAGGCCCTAGCGCGCAGCCGGTACTCGGTTTCCCGACGCTGAGATTCGCATGCTAAACTCAAAATTTACAGTAAATCGGAAATTGACGAACAGCAATGACTGGTAACGAAATTCGAGAGACTTTTCTTAAGTACTTTGAGGAGCACGGCCACACTCGTGTGCGTTCGAGCCCGCTCCTGCCTGCAAACGACCCAACACTGCTTTTCACTAACGCCGGCATGAACCAGTTTAAGGATGTTTTTCTCGGTCTGGAGAAGCGTGATTACGTGCGCGCAACGTCCTCCCAAAAAGTCCTTCGCGCGGGCGGTAAACACAACGATCTCGACGAAGTTGGTAAGACCGCACGACATCACACGTTTTTCGAAATGCTCGGCAATTTTTCGTTTGGGGACTATTTCAAACGAGACGCAATTCGATACGCCTGGGAGTTCGTTACGGAGGTACTGAAGATGCCGGCCGAACACCTGCGCGTCTCAGTGTTTCGCGAAGACGACGACGCACGGCAATTGTGGAAAGAAGTAGCTGGTTTGCCAGACTCGCGGATTTACGGGCTGGGCGAAAAAGACAACTTCTGGCAAATGGCCGACACCGGGCCCTGTGGTCCATGTTCCGAAGTCTTTGTCGACTTGGCCCACGTGGCGAAGGACTTTCGCTTCCCTGAAAACGCAACAGGCGAGTGGACCGAGTTGGATCGCAAAGAGTTTTCCACGGAGGCTTTCATTGAAGGTACTGAAGGTGGGCGCTTCCTGGAGTTTTGGAATCTCGTCTTCATGCAGTACGAGCGAACCAAAGACGAGTCGGGCAACATCATCCAAACACCGCTGCCAAAGCCGTCTGTCGACACTGGCGCCGGACTTGAGCGCATTGCCGCCGTCATGCAGAGCGTTACGTCGAATTACGATACGGACTTGATCCGTCCTATCATCGACTTCACCGCTAAGCTTGCCGACCGTCATTACGAACCGGAGACACCCGAGGGGTTTGCGATGCGTGTCATAGCCGACCATGCTCGCGCTACTGCATTTTCGATTGCTGACAGTATCTTGCCCGGCAATGAGGGACGGAATTATGTGCTGAGAAAAATCATGCGTCGTGCGATCTACCATGGTCGACACGCACTTGGCTTTGAGGGCCCATTTTTTCATCAGGTGACGAACTTCGTTGTGGACGTGATGCACGAGGCTTATCCAGAAGTTGAGGCATCGCGGGATTTCATTGATCGCATGGTGAGGCTCGAGGAGGAACGGTTCGGCACAACGCTCAGCGTTGGTCTGCAAAAGTTGGACGAATTGTTCAGCAGGACACGCAGAGGATCTTTGCCGGAATTTACAGAACTCGCTCGCCTTTATGACACATACGGAACACCAAGAGACTTAATTCGAGTGGGTTTGGAGGAACGCGGATTCGCCCTGGGTGAGGAGGAGTTCAATAACGCTTTTGAGTCAGCGCTGAAACAGATTCAACGAACCAGTGAGCGCGAAACAGTTGGAGCAGCAGCCAAAATAAGACCCGTCTATGGTCCGGCGTCTGAACGCGGTAAGAATGAATTCACTGGCTATTCAGGAACACGTATTGAAGATGCAAAGGTGATTGGCATCATTAAAGGAGACATAGAAGTCGCCGAGCTTAAAGCGGGTGAAGAGGGCGAAGTTGTTCTTGATCGCACGCCGTTTTACGCGGAGTCTGGTGGCCAGATTGGCGACACCGGCTCGCTCGCCACGGCCACGGTCCGTGCGACGGTGACCGACACCCAGTCTCCCGTCTCCGGGTTAATAGTTCATCGAGTGAAACTTGAGCACGGATCGATTCGCCTGGGTGATGTCGTTGTTGCTCAGGTCGACACGGAACGACGCGATGCCATTCGGCGAAATCACACCGCGACTCACCTGTTACACGCTGCTTTGCGCGAAATTCTTGGCGGGCATGTGAAACAGGCGGGCTCAGTCGTGGCGCCAAATTACTTGCGCTTTGACTTTACACATTTTCAACCGCTCACGATCGAAGAGATCGCAGACATTGAACAGCTTGTGAACGAGCAGATTCTGCGAAACACGACTGTACAGACCGATGTCATGCCGGTGGAAGATGCAATCCGATCCGGCGCCATGGCGCTATTTGGCGAGAAGTACGCGGGCCTGATGCGAGTATTGACTGTGCCTGGTTTCTCAAAGGAACTGTGTGGTGGTACGCACGTGCGCGCAACAGGCGACATCGGCGTCTTTAAGATCACAAGCGATGAATCAATAGCGTCAGGGGTGCGCCGCATTCGCGCAATAACCGGCATCGACGCTTACCAACGGTTCCGCGAAGACGAGTTACTCGTGGACGAGGTTACGAGCAGTCTAAGAACCTCTCGTTCGGAACTCCCGGCAACGATTGCACGCCTGCAGGACGAGCTCAAGAAAGCGAGACGTGAAGCCGAGGACTTGCGACTGAAAATTGCGAGCGGCGCTGTAGGTGCCTCGTCTAATGGCGACGAAGAACGCGAAGTCGCAGGTATTCGAGTGCTCGCGCGCGAAGCTGCTGGATTGGATCCGGCGGCGATGCGTCAGCTTTCTGACACGCTGTTGGCTCGGATCAAATCAGGGGTGGTTGTGCTTGGACGCAGTGGTGAAGGAAAAGTCTCGCTGATTGTTCGGACCTCGCCTGATTTGGCGAAGAAGGTTCCCGCTGGACAGGTAATTAAAGAGTTGGCGCCAATTGTTGGTGGCCGCGGCGGAGGCAAGCCTGATATGGCTGAAGGCGGTGGCAACCAGACCGAAAAGCTGACGGAAGCTCTCGAGGCGAGCTACGGGATTGTTGAAAGACTTCTAACTGCAGCGTAGGGTTATCCACAGATTACGCCGATTCCACAGATTAGAAGACAGAAGGGCAGAAAGCAGAAAGCAGAAAGCAGAAAGCAGACTGTCTACTGCCTTATGTTCTTAATCGGTGTAATCTGTGTAATCTGTGGATGATCAGATAACGCGAGCGCGCGCAATGCCCCCCAAAACGCGCGCTCGCGTTCTTTTGCCTCGAGTTTTATCTCTCGGCAAAGTGTGGTTTTCGTGGTCCGACTACATTGCTCGTTGTTTGTCGGTCAAGGGAACTCCCATTTTCTCGAGCGTTACCTTGTTCAGTGTTCCCGTCGCTTTTAGCCCTTCGGCTTGTTGATATTTCCTCAAGCCATCGCGAGTCGCGTCGTCAAGTTTGCCCGTCTGATCACCTGCATAGAAGCCGCGTTCTTTCAGAATCGCCTGGGCTTGATTGATCTGATCTTTTGTAGCACGAAAGATTGGTCCACGTTTGCGATTCGAGTTACCGCTCGCCGTTGACTTGCTTGAAGATGATTTTGAGGTTTGAGCGAATGCTTCCACTGAGCAGAGAAGAAGCAGTGAAAGAGTGAGGGTCAATACTTTCTTCATTGTTGTTTTCCTTTTGTGAGGCGCGCTGGTGCACGCGGGTTAATTGGTATCGTGAGGTATCACGAACAAGCGCGGCTATCATACTACCGTTGTCAATAGCATCGAGCGGCGAGCGGGAGAATCGGTGAGTGGGAGAATGGGAGAGTGGGTGAC